>JANQSX010000019.1 GCA_028279085.1 Bdellovibrionales bacterium | reverse complement strand
TTCCGGCCTGCGCCGGAAGGACGAACCTAAACAAGAAGGACGAAATGATATAAGAAAATATATATGTAAATTTTACAGTTTTCTCATTCATTATAAGCTCATTCAAGCTGATTCATCCCTTATTTCTAATAAGAGTTTGAATATACCCAATTATAAACAGGCGTTATTTTTCTTTTTATGATATATTGCCTCGCAAATATCAATAAAGGAGGTAATGAGAATATGTGGATTTCATTCTTGTTTTCTTTGATCTTCTTATTTGTTCCTTTAAAGGCTATTTCTCAACCTTGTGAAGTAGCTTTTTCGACAAGTATGGGTTTTGCCATGCTTCGATCTTTTGATTTAAAAAGTGAAAAAACTCATTGGGTGGCTTTGATTGAAAAATATAATCCACAACTGGATTTACAGTTAAAGAGATCAGGCCATTCTATAGAAGCTTTTCGCGCAATGATTGATTTGCATAATCAAGCATTAATGTTTTTATATAATTTTTATAAAGGTAATATATATGGAACAGATAATTTCTTTATAGGTAGGTTAAATTCATACCCTGTTAGATCTTCTGCACCGTTGATAGGTAGAATAGTCAGGAAAATAAGTTTAAAAAGCGCTGTAGTGGAAGTAATAACAGCATCCGGTGATCTAAAAAGAGTGGAAGTGGAAATAAGCTCCTCTTTTAAATTTGATTATCATAGTGAAAATAGGAGGGATGTTTTTGATGAGGGCTTTCATGTTTTTATGAAAAATGGTGATTTTAATGTGTCTATTAAACAAGGAAGCCCTAAGTTGGATATGGTATTTGCGGCACTTAAATCAAATAGAAAAAGACTTGATTCTTCTCTATTGGGAGTTCCGAAAAGAACAAATGAAGAACAAAAACTTAAGGTGCAGGGCTTTAATTCGGCTTATGTAAGAGGTATGGATGAGGTGAATGAATGGATAGCCGTGGCTCTTCAGATAAGAAAATTAAAAATTAATCCTTATAAAACCCATATAGATTATTTTGCGGATAAAGTTAAAACTCATATTGATTATATGAGAAAAGGACTCACTTCTGCAGACTTTCCTGCTCTTAGAGCTTTGGAACGATTAGAAAGACATGCCGAACTTACTGTTCAAAAAGAAGGGGTTACTTATAATTGGTGGTTAAGATTTAACTATGCTTTATCCAGAGTGTATGATTTAACAAAAGATACTGATGGTGTTGTACAGGAGATGCATGCACCTACAAAAGTTGATATAAACAACATTGTAAATCGTTTTCCTGCCTATATTATAATGCCAACGATATTAGGGAAAATGGGAGTGATGGCTATTAATAGAGCCAACATAGCGGATGTTTATGTAGGAGGTTTAATTAACAAACCGGAAGGAGGACATTCACGGGAAAAATTGGTAAGTCCCGGGTGGTTTTTTAATCACGACATAAGCGTTCATTCTATAAGTTCCATTAATGTAAAAAGCACCTATTTTGATAGAAATTATGAAAATTTTTATAAATATTTAGTTGAAAAAATACAAATATTGCCGGTAGGAAAAAGAAAAAATGCGGAACTGGCGCTATTCATATTAATGCATGAAGGGGATGGAGGAGTTTTTATTTATAAACCTTCATCTGTAATTAGATCATCTATACACAACACTTTGGAAGCTCAAATGTTTTCTGATTTTAATTTTAGGGGCTTGATGGACACTCCTCCTAATGAGTTACGACAAATACATGATAGAGTAAAGGTGATTGCAGATGATTTTATAACAATACTTGAAGAAGTAAGAGAGCAAAATAATTTCATGCCGAATTAAACTTTCCGGACTTGTTCCGGAGTCCAGTAAACTGAAAGCCATTTTGATGGCTTTCACTATTCCAGCGAAGGCCGGAATCCAGTAAACTGAAAGCCATTTTGATGGCTTTCACTATTCCGACGAGGAAGGTAAAAAAAGATTTTTTTCTTCAAAAAAAAGTGTATATAGCACCAGATGTAAAACACTCAGATGAAGAAGAACGATTTTTAGCTATTGGAGAGGGACCAAAAAACAAATTGATTGTTGTGGCATTTACTTTTAGAAATATAAGTAATAAAAAACTTATCAGACCAATAAGTGCACGTTTTATGAATAAAAAAGAGGTTCAAAAATATGAAAAAACATTTAAAAAAAATAAAAACAGATAAATCAGTAGAAAATCTCTTAAAAAAAGATTTATCTCCTTACATACACTCTGAAAATTTTCAACCTATGCGTTTTGAACTAAAGCCAAAAAAACAAACAGTAACAATTAGAATGTCAGAAGGACTATTAAAGGCTTTAAAAACTAAAGCAAAAAAACAAGGTATCCATTATCAAAAATTAATGCGACAAGCTCTTGAGAAAGAGCTTTAAAAGTAAAGAAATATCACATCCATATGAAAATTACTCTCAATTCCTTATCAAAAACTTAATACAGATTGAAGGCGGGAAAAGACTTCTTTTGGTGAACCACCAATATCAGAAACCTTTCAAATTCAAACTTATTAAAGCCAATCCATATTCTAAAAATAATAAAAAATTAAAAGAAATAAAAAAACCTTGTGAATCTATAAGGTAGTATTAGAGTGTATTTACTCCTTAACTAAATGCTTTATACACTTTATTAATTGTGGATCATCTGAACTATAATACTTTTCATTAATTTTAAAATCTTCATTCTCTCTAACAAACTCCTTATCCAAAGGAGTTACATTTGTAACAATACATTGAATCTCTTCTTCTGTTAAATTAACATATTCTTCAATAACATAATCTCGTTTTTTACAATGCGAAAGCAATAAAAATAAGATAATCATCCATTTCATTTTAATTATTCAGCTCCCATTAAAGTTGGCCAAAGGTTGAGTTTTATTTCATAATCATGATTTTTAAAAAATTTATCAACATCTTTATATGTAGGATACACTCTTTTTCCTCTATTAGTACAGGGAAACATAATATTCTTTGAATCTCTAACATGTTCCAAACCAATAGCATGACCTAATTCATGTAATGCAATTGTTAGAAAGTCTATTTTGTTACGATCCACATATGTAGGCCAATTCCAATTGCTGTTTAATGGATCATTTTTTTCAAAATACCATCGTCGCCGACTATTCATATGTATATATGCTCCTTTGATTGTATGAAATACCCAATACCATTTATCAGCATATTTTGTTACACCATTCTTCCTAATTGGAAGTAACTTTTCTGACACCCATACTATATAGGGAGACTCTTCATAATTTGAATAATTGCTAGTGACAACACGATAAGCAAATAATTTTTGAGGATATTCTTGTGGTTCTCTGAAGTGTGTTTCCAAAAAAGATTTGTAAACTTTATTCCAAATAGCTATTGCATAGATAAACATTTTCACTTTTTGTTCACCCATTCTAGAATCAATCATTACAGGAACAGGAAATAAGTGATAATGCCATTCTGTAGGCGGATTGGACGTAAAATCTCCAGTGCATTGCTGAGTACCGCCGCCGCCTATATTTATAGTATCAGCATATACAAATGGTACTAATATAAGAAGAAAAATAAGGAACCATTTCATTTTGTGAATTATAACTAAAGTAGTATATTGATTCAACTTTAGTAAAGACAACTAGTTGAGAAATAGTATTATATTATTAAAAGTTACATTTTCTACAAAAAAATCATGGCTTTAATCTTTAAAAATTCTGGGCTAGATATGGAAAGTCTCGTGGAATAGATGTGCCTAATTATTTCTTAAAAACTTAACACAGATTGAAGGCGGGAAAAGACTTCTTTTGGTGAACCACAGCCATCCAATTCAAATAAAATATTTTTTTCACGATAGTTTATAACCTCACCTCTTAGAGGTTACATTTTATCTAATTTTTTATTACATTCTTCTTTCTCTAATTTTATACATTTCTTTGAGGTATTTTTGTAATCACAATCAGGAAGATAAATATCAGATGAAAAACGATTGACTTTATGCCATTTGTACTTACACTCTTACTTATTCTGAAAACAGACATGAAAACATTGGTATATGTAATTATATTATTATTTATAGTCCCTTGTTTTGGAGGACAAACAATTATAGTGAATGAGCATGGCACTATCCTAGGTGGAGGAGGTAATATAAATAGATGTAATTTTGTTGAAATTGATGACAAAGTGATAAATTGGAAACCAAGGTCTTTTCCAATTCCTATAGCCATAAGCAAGGATATACCAAACAGAAAAACACGAATAATTCGTCAGGCAATAAAAATATGGAATGATAGATATCATCAATATCTAAACATTTATATCCCTGACTATAAAGATAAAAAATATCCTTATGATCTATTAAAATATAACTCTATTGATCCTGAAGATTTATACACTCATTGGTTTTGGTATATATTTCCTTTAACAGCTCCGTTTGCTATTTTAGATAGAATGTTATTTTTTCCTTATGAAGGAATGGGAGTTATCGAGCAACTTGATGGTTATTTTGAAGACACAAGGGGCAACGGACGCACAATACATAAAACTTACGGAAATGGTTATATTAATGCGGCAAAAGTAATAATGGTGTATAAACCTTTATCTCCTCATCAATGGCATGATAGTTTGGACAATCCTCGTCTATTATCTAGCATAGACTATCTGACAGTTGTGTTACATGAATTGGGTCATGTAATAGGGCTAGCACATGATAAAAAGAAAAATGCACTTATGCATAGAAATCTTCCTACAGGACACAGATACTTCCCTAAAAAAAGAGACATGGATTACATATTCTGTCAATATAATAAATATTGGAATTAAAAAATTTGTTACCTAAGAGGAGGATCTATTGAGCTTTAAATACTTTTTTATAAAACAAAAATAGGAGGGTATATTATATGAGATTGTTAATATCTTTCTTTATATTACTTACTACCAGTTCTTGTCACAATACTAATACATGCACTGATGGAATAATAACGCTTACAAAGAAAGAACAAGAAAAATTACATAAATATATAAAAAACAATATTAAACCAGCAGATGAATCTTATCTAAAAGAAAATAGTATTAATATAGATGAGAAAATGATACAAGCAGGATATTTTTTAGATGATGAAATCTATCCAATAAATGAAGTTCGAAAAGCCTATGAAAAGCTTTTTCCTGAGAAAGTGAAGGAAGCAGAAGAAATTTTTAGGTGCAAAAGCAATACATGAAGTACGATTGACTTATGTATCAATATATTGAACTAGGAAATAAATATACTCCAGAAAAAAGAAATATGAATATTTATTTCATATATTTCCTACTTAATTTTATGAAATACTTAGCATTAATTGAAGGCGGGGAAAGACTTCTTTTGGTGAACCACAGCCATCCAATTCAAATAAAATATTTTTTTCACGATAGTATTCAATTAAAGGCTCTGTCTGCTCTCTGTAAGCTTTTAATCTTTGCTTTACTACCTCTTCCCTATCGTCATTTCTGTGTATTAGTTTTTCCCCGCTTTTATCACAAACACCTTTTTTAAGAGGAGGGTTAAACTTTATATGATAAACATGACCGCTTTTTTCCGCCACCCGCCGGCCAACAATTCTCTCAATCAAAATAGATTCAGGAACCTTTAAATATAAAACTTTATCCAAGTCTAAAGTTATGTTTTTTAATAAAGAGTCCAAAGCCTCCGCTTGCGCTAATGTTCTTGGAAAACCATCTAAAATAAACCCGGATTTTATATCAGCTAACACTTCCTCTATAAGAGCAATCACTATCGAGTCAGGAACCAGCTCTCCCCTATCCATATAGGACTGCGCTTTTAAACCCAATGGAGTTTTCTCTCCAAGCGCTTTACGAAAGAGATCACCCGTGCTGATATGATGAAGTTTATACTGAGAAATAAGAAAAGAAGATTGTGTGCCTTTACCCGTTCCGGGCGCTCCAAATAACAATAAGTTCATACTTTCTCTCAATCAGAAATAAAAAATTAATTCAGAAGAATATAGCACAACTTTAATACATAGGAAAAGAAAATAGTAATTAGTACCAGGAGGTATTCACTTGCTTTTTTTCTCTATTTTTTCTTTCTCTTCCAAACATGCTTTTAATATACTTTTATCTACTTCTCCATCCGCACAATATGCTATTGAACTGCAATCTTCTCCTGCTTCTATAGCTTCAATAACATCATCTCTCCCAATACTAATATAGCATATTGATTCTCGTGCACAGGTAATAAACAAAAAACATAATATTATTATTAGTAGTTTCATTTTGCTGCTCTAAGATGGATTCCAGTTTGCTCTGAAATAACAAAAATGTACAGAAATAAAAAGTTGTTTTACAGGTTCACACCCAAATCACATCCAAAATGCAAAATAGGGGACCAACTTTGTCCTGTTTTCACAGATTTTTATGGCTTGGATGTGATTCTTTTTCTTTGTGAAAATAAATATTTTTAAATCTTGACAAACTACATATTTTTATGTAGTTTATAGGAAAACTGACTATAGGGGACGACAGGAAACATAAATAAATGATAACAAGAAGCATCGAGTATTATGTAACAAGTAGAGGGAAAGCTCCTTTTCTAGAGTGGATGAATAAGCTAGATATGAATAGCCAAATTATTGTAGATCGTTATATTCAAAGAGTTGCTCAAGGTGGTGCTAAAAAGTCCATCAAGAACTTAAAAGGAGGATTATTTGAAATTAAGATTTCTCATGGTAGTGGATTGAGAGTTTACTTTGGAGAGAAAGAAAAGAAATTAATTCTTCTGCTAATGGGAGGAGATAAAAAAACACAAAGAAGAGATATTCAAAAAGCCCGTGAGTATTGGGAGAAGCAAAACAAATCATAAAGGAAATGAACTTACATAGAAAGGAGGATGAAGATGGCTAATAGAAATAAAAGTTATAATGAAGTATTAGCTCAAAAATTTAAAAAACCTAAATATGCTCGTGGGTATTTACTAAATATTATTGAAAGAGAAAAACTGTCTGTAGATGAAGCACTTCGTGAAACCATTAAAGCAATGGGTTTGAAGTATTTTGCTGATAAATCTGGTTTATCTATTCAAGCCGTATCTGATTTTGTTTCTGGAAGACAAAAATGGAGTATGGATAAATTATCAAACCATATAGAAGATGTTTTTAAATTGAAAGTAAGATTATCTGTCGAATTGCCAAGGACTAGTAAAAGTGCTTAACTGATATAATATGTACTATTTAATATAAACCTAAATTTTTAATAAAAGTAAAAATAACTTTCTATTGAACAAAATTAAACAAGAGCTTAGGTCCAGAAAAATTCCGAAGTTGTCGTATTAGAGAATGCACAGAGAAATGTACAGATGACATCAGCAGTATTGATAATTTCATCTCCCTCTCTAGCCTAAAAGTCCTAACTTGCACTAAAATAAGAAAAATGTGTAGGAATAAAAGCTTCTGTTTTCTTACATCAAGCAGAATGAAAATATTACAAAGGTAGTAATTTTCTATTTATAAAAATAAATCTAATATAATTCATAGCTTAAAAAGAAAGCTTCACAAAACGATAAAATTCAACTTGTAAAATAATATTGCAATTAAACATATAGTTGAAATAAAATGTATATAGTGTAAATAAATTACACAAGCGTAAATAAAAAAGACACTTTAAACTATTTTTGAAAAAAGTAAGGAGATAAAACTTTTAATAAAAAACATAAGTGATCTTAGGTACAAACATAGTCCGACATACAAATAGATATTCCAGTCCTAATTCTTGCATATAAATATACCTAAGAAGATAAATGTGCTTTCTGGATTCCGGATCAAGTCCGGAAGGACGAGCCTGCGCCGGAAGGACGAAGCTTAAGACAGAAGGACAAACTTAAACCGGAAGGACGAGCCTGCGCCGAAATGACGAATTTTCAATAGTTGCTGTCATTCCCGTGAAAACGGGAATCCAGTAATGCATGAAACTTTTTCTGGATTCCGGCCTGCGCCGGAAGGACGAGGCTTAAGACAGAAGGACAAACTTAAACCGGAAGGACGAATTTTAAGAGGCAATAACAAATAAAAGAAGGAGGAAACAAAAATGGAAAAAGTAAAAATAAGTAAAAAAAGTTACCTCAATTTTAATTCAGAAAAACGAACACTGATACAAAAAACTGCAACAGTAGGTATTTTGGCTTTAGCTTTTGTTTTTTCCTTAAGCAGCTATGGAATAGTAAATACACTCAAGTGTGATAGTTCAGTTAATACCCTACAACATTACAACGCAGTGCTAGAAGCACAAAGAAATAATCTAACACCTGATACTAGATATATATTAGGATTTACTGCTATATGTATTGGGATGTATGATGATGGGTTAAAACACATGCGTAGTGCTTCTGAAGGAGGGTATGTTGCAGCTACTAGAGTATTAGGAAGCTATTATGATAAGAACCAGTCTTTTGATGATGTAAAGACAGCGAATATGGAAAATGCTTATACAGCTATTACTTATTATGAAAGAGCAGCAGATCAAATTGAAACTACATCTTCTTATCCTGAAGGAGAAGATGTGGAATATTTAGAGTATGTAGGTACTGTGAGCTATAGAGTGTTTACTAGACTACCCGCTCTCCACTTTAATATATATTTTGACATTATGAAAGACATTGCAACAAATGGCACCTTTCATTCTAACACTTTAGAGATTCTACAAAAGATGGGAGATGCAGCAACCAACTGTGTAAACAGACCGGCACTTGATGTTTGGAAAGAGAAAAAAGAACGAGTATATAGAACACAACAAATAGAATGTCAGGCTTATTTGGATTTTGTAGAAACTATTTACCCTCTAGAGAACGAAAGGCTACAAATAGCTGATAGTTGTTCAGTAAATGTAACTAACTGTAACAAACATAAAGAAATACTTAATCCAATGGGAAAAGCAGTAAAAACCTTGTTTAGAGAGTTAAAAAAATCTCCAGGCCTTGCTGTTGCCCAGCGTTCATAAGTAGTCTTTCATTTCTATAATTTTTTAAAAGCTTCTATTTTACTAAAAATAGGAGCTTTTTTTATTTATCAAGAAATAATATTCAGTCTTTTTCATAAAATACCGAATAAGATTCAATGAAATCTTTATTTATAATTTTATCTTTTTGCATTATTACTCTTTCTGTTTCTATGGATGAATCAGCAGCTGCAGATGGGGATATTTTTACAGGTTCAACTTCAACAGGCGGTATTAAAGCGAATGATGCTGATAATATTATAGAAGGAGCCTGTTATTCTATCAAACAAACAATCCTCCATGAAAACAATCATTTACCTGGTGATTGTCCCTGTAACCCAGATGACATAGACAGATTTAAAAATTGTCTTACCCAAAAATGTACAGCAAAGTGTGAAAAGGATATTGACAGTGTCGCTCCTGAAAATCAAATGTACCAATGTGAAGAAGCTAATGGATATTTAAAGCATGAAAAGGCACAATGTTTGTCATCATGTAGTGAAAGTTTCAACCATACAGTTAATGTAGGTAGTGATAGCAATGTTCAAGCACTTCAAAGTAGTTGTGCTGATGAAAATCAACGACAAATACAAAAAGAGTTAGCACATGCTTGTAAAAAACAACTCAAGACGATAAGTCAATCAGGTCCACCAGGGGCAACACTTGTCTGTGAAGGTGGTTGTGAAAACTACTGTGCACAACAAAGTGAAAAAATTAGAGACAATTGCAGCAACACCAACACAGCAATTGGGCTTAGTGAATGCCAAAAACTTCAAGCACAAATAGAAGGTTCTCTACCTCAAGACCCAAATAATTTACCAAAAGGTCAATTTGAATGGCGAAAAAACAAATGTGAAATGGGAACAGGAACAAAATGTGAACAAGAAATTGTAGAAGCTTTTAATAATGCCACTACAGAATGTAACAACCTTAAAGATAAAGCCATCCTCTGTTGTGATGAACCTCTAAAATGCACTGACGAAGAAACTCAAGAATTACTCGATAGCATTAACAAACAAGGAGCTTCCAGTTCCGGAATTTCTGAAAACTGCCGGAAAGTTAAAGAGAAACTTGGTGACATAGGAAATATCGTGCAAAAAATGGCTGCAAAATGTGATACAATTATCTCTTCTTGCAAGGAACACTGTAATACACAAATAACAGAAACTGTACCTTCTGTTTTTAAAGAACACTGCTCTCTTGATTTGAATACGGAAGTTTCTTATGATCATAATAAACACACATGTAGTGAAGATCTTATTAAGCACTATGTAGAAAAATACATAAAAGAACTGGCACCTGTCCCGGCTCAGTGTGAATCAAAACAAGAAAAAGCCGACCAAATGGCTCAACATGGTGAAGAAGTCTTAAAAAGCGCCTTATCCGCCGCTAAATGCGAAGAACAAGCCAGAGCAGGCACAAAGCCCAGTGATGAAACTCAAGTTAATATTACAGGAGCCGGAGGATTGATGAAAGGCGATTTTGCATTACCTCCTGTTCCGGAAAATGAGCTGCATAGTGCATCTTTACCAGGCGGAACTAAAGGCCTGGCCTATGAAAAAGGCTTGGAAAGTGGAACAGGAAGTGGACCAGGAAGTGGTCCTGAATGGAATGCAAAAGCAGCAACTCAATCAAAACAAAACCCCGGTCAATCAGCACAGAATAATAATGCACAAACTTCCCGTGCCCCATCCTCAAAAAAAGGAGCGCAAAATAATAAAAAAAGTACAGACTCAAAAAATATCGCTGAAACTGATCCTAAAAATTCCAAAGACATGATTGAAAATAAATCTGATGAAAAAGCAAAAGATATTGAAAATGATGCTTCTAAAGTAAGTGATAAAAACATGGCTAAAAACGATCCTGAAAATATTGATCAAAAAGAAGATGTATCACAAAACACACAAAGCACTTCACAAAGCAAACACACAAAAGAAAAAGATGCTTCCAGTAAGACAAAAAAGAAAGGGATTTTCAGTAAACTTAAAGCTCTTTTTTCAAAAGATAAAA
>JANQSX010000015.1 GCA_028279085.1 Bdellovibrionales bacterium | reverse complement strand
TTCCGGCGAAGGCCGGAATCCAGAAAAAGTTTCATGCATTACTGGATTCCCGTTTTCACGGGAATGACAGCAACTATTGAAAATTCGTCCTTCCGGTTTAAGTACGTCCTTCCGGCGAAGGCCGGAATCCAGTTCAGAATGACAATGTAACAAAACACATTTTTGAACTGATTTTTGACTTGAAAAGTAAATTTACGAAAAAATTTAAGGCTTTTTTAACCGCTTTTGTAAATATATAAGACTTAAGTCTTTAATTCTGTATCCTGTTTTCCGATTCATTTAATAATCAGTTAAGATATACGAGATAATGTAAAAAAATTAGCTGATAACAAGAAGTATTATGTTTAATATTTTTACACTTATTTGAAAACAGTAAGAAATTGAGAAACTGAACCTTCAAAAAATAGGATCAATTTAATCACCATAAAGCTAATGAACAAAAATGAGAAATTAAATTTATGAAAAAAATATTGAGTAAAAAAATTATCTTATTGTTCTATTTATTAATTTTAAGCGGTGGTGCTGTTTTCTTATTACTTAATTGCGGTTCTGACAAAAGTGGTCCTACAACCACTACCGGCTTCACTCCTGATTCTCCTACAGCAGATAATTCAGAAGGAGAAAGTGAATATTATGACCCTTCATTAGGAAGAGGTTCATCTTCACAACACTCTACAGGCACTGGTAGCGGCGGCAGCTCTGTTTCAGAAAATGAAGCAAAATGGGGAACTAGTGCCCCTATCACTATTACTAATAGTCTTATATTTGAAGATTTTCGTCTGGGTGTTCCTGTCAACAGTATGAACGATATCCAAAACCTTAGAGTATATGTAAAACTTGGTAAAGTGAGCGGCCAAAAATACTATGCCGGTCGTGTAACCATTGCCTACGAAGATTATGGAAGGGAAAAACCCTTTAGAAACATTTCTTTTCAATCAGGAAATGGAGCCAATGCTAAATATAATGTATGGCTTAAAAAAACAAAATTCCACGGATTTTTTCAGGAAAATAACGGTGCTTTAATTTTGGTTATTGATAGAATTACTTCTATACGCCCAAACCCTGATGCACCGGCTGTTATGTCATACGGTGGTTCTATATGGACTATGCAGTTCCGTACCACTTTTAGAGGACAAAATTCCTGTAATAATCGTGACCAAAAATATGTTTTTCAATATAACCAAAACCCACCAGGAGGAGAGCTTATTCCAATGCTCTCAGAAAGAAACAGAAAATGTTGGTTTCTCACAATCGGGCCTTTTGACTGCCGTACATGGAGACATGGTAAGGGAGTGAATACCTTCAAAGCGGTAGAACCTGATGACAATTGTTATAGTAAATTAGGCACATTTGAAGGCCTGGATATACCAAAAGCCTTTGGTGTAAGTGCAATCAGTAACCTAGCAACATATTAAGAAAGGAGCTAACAAAATGAAAAATATAACAATACTTTTTAGCATTTTATTTTATGTTTTTTTATTCTCCGGATGTGGAGGATCCTCTAAGGGAGGCAACACAGGAGGTAATGTGGTTGTCACTCCCCAAAAACCTATCAATCCTGCAACCGTGAGCCTTAGAGCGGAGAACAAGGGGAGTGTATCATATATTAATATGAATGTCGTACCTCCAGCCGGCACAAAAAAAAATCTTTTAGATTACAATGGACCGGCTAAGGTTACAGGAACTATACAAACTTTGCCGACGGCCATCCCCTGTTTAGCGAATAGGTCTACTTTTAGTTGCAATGCTCAGTTATCCGCCGGAAATATACAAATCAATAACTGCAATATAAGAGGACATGGTGTTTCCCTTACTATTGTGCTTTTCCGGGGTCAGGAAATAAAAACCACATACAAGGTGTCAAATATTTTTATCAATACTGACCAAGCTTGTTATTTTAATCAGTAAAGTTTTTAGTATGTCATGAACTATATTTATAATAACAGAATGAAAAGATATAAATATATTATACCTTTGTCTTGCCTAATGGGTTTAACAGCTTTTTTGTTGTTAATGAATTGCGTTGAACAACAAAATGCTACCGGAGGGGGCGATTTCGGTTTCACTCCCGACTCTCCCACAACAGATAACTCAGAAGGAGGCAATGATTACGAATTGGATCCAAATAATCCTACTAGAGGAGGTGTAGCGGAATATTTCTCCGTATCGGATAATCAAAACCAATATGCTAATGTTTATAATCCCGACAATCCAAACGCCCACACTACCGGCAACAGTACCGGTAACAGTACTGGAAATAGCACTGGCAACAGTACCGGAAATAGCACTGGCAACAGCACTGGCAACAGTACTGGAAATAGCACTGGGAACAGTACCGGAAATAGCACTGGGAACAGTACCGGAAATAGTACCGGGAACAGCACCGGAAATAGCACTGGTGGTGATCCAGGTCCATGCCGTCCCCAATCCTTTGCAAAAAACAACATTGTCTTAGACAATGAAGCACGATGGGGAACCAGTGCTCCTCTCACTATTAGAAGTAGTCTTACATTTGAAGATTTTCGTCTGGGAGAACCTGTTAATAGCATGAGTGATATTGCAAATCTCAGAGTATATGTAAGGCTTAGTAAAGTTAGTGGTCAAAGGTATTATGCAGGTATAATCACCGTAGCTTACCAAGACTATGGAAGAACTAATAAACCCAATCGAAGAATTCGTTTTCAATCGGGAGGCGGATCCAACGCCAGATACAATGTATGGGTGAATCGAAACTCTTTTCACGGATTCTTTCAGGAAGACTATGGTGCTTTAATTTTTGTTATTGATGACACTACTGAAGTGGATTGCGGTCCGGATCGAGATGACAGTATTACACTTTATAGTGGATCAGTATGGACTATGCAGTTCCGTACCACTTTTAGGAGACAAAATTCCTGTAATAACCATGATCAACAGTATGTGTTTCAATATAATCAAAACCCCCCAGGAGGAGAACGTATTCCAACGCTCTCAGAAAGAAACAGAAAATGTTGGTTTCTCATAAATGGTCCTTTTGACTGCCGTACATGGAGACATGGTAACGGAGTAAATACTTTTAAAGCGGTAGAGCCGGATGACAACTGTTACAGTAAATTAGGAACTTTTGAAGGATTAGATCTTAAAAGGGCTTTTGGTGTTAATAGAATTAGTGATATCCAAAGGTAACCAAGTCTCGCATGAAAAAAAAATCCACCACAAGTAAGAATTTCTTAGAAGAAATGGAAATTCATTGTTCCCCGCACACTTTATCCGCCTACAAGAGAGACCTACATCTTTACAGTGATTTTCTAAAGAAGCATAAAGATATTACCTTTCTCTATGAGTTTATTGATAAAAAAGGCTTCAGTGCTCGTTCTAAAGCCCGCATTATTAGCAGTGTCCGTTCTTACTTCCGCTTCTTGGAATCTAAAGGTCAAAAGACTCAATTACGACAGCTTAAACCGGTACCGGTGCAATCTGAACTTCCGAAGTTAATCTCAGCAAAAGAGTTTGAAAAGATATACAAGGCGGCAACAGTATCGGATATTTATAAAACTCGTAGAAACCATATTGTTTTACTTTTATTATTCGGTTTAGGTTGCCGAATTAGTGAAATTATTCAATTAAATTTACAAGATGTAAATGAAATGGATCATTCATTAGTTATAACAGGAAAAAGAAAAAAACAAAGAATGCTCCCATTAACACAAGACCTTTTCATACAGTTAAACGAATATATTCAAAAATATCGCCCCGCTTTATTAAAAGATAATAATACCCATTCTGTTTTAATCAACAATAGAGGACATCGTCCTTCCAGAGTGGATGTGTGGAGATGGTTATCACTATGGTCTAAAAAAGCCGGATTTAAAGAAGTGAAAAGTCCACATCAATTTCGTCATGGCTTTGCCACCGGTCTTTTAGAAAATGGTGCTGATCTCAGAAGTATTCAATTTCTTCTAGGACATTCCAATATACAAACCACCCAGATATACACTTCTGTTAAACAGAAACATTTGAAAAAAACCATTAAAAAACATCATCCCTTGTCTGCTTTTAATTCACAAAAAAATCGCTCACAGTAATCTTATTTAGTGTAAAGGTTATTATTCAGGCCAAGACCGGAATCCAGAGGATGTATGAAACTACTTCTGGATTCTGAATCAAGTTCAGAATGACAAACCTCAGGGCAGGTTTCATTTTCTTCGTATCCGTTTAAAAATTATTTTAACAACAATAGGAAATAACCCTAATAAGGTAAAAGAAATAATAACAGGAAAAGACATAATATCTTTCAAAGTTTCTATTTCAGAAAGCTGAACACCTGCATTGACATAAAGTATAGTAGCCGGAAGCATCCCCAACTGACTTATCCAAAAAAAAGTACGAGCTTTTATAGGAGTAAAACCCATAGCTATATTAATAATAAAAAATGGAAACAGCGGTATTAACCGTAAAGTAAATAAATACCAAGCCCCTTCTGTTTTTATTCTGTCTTGTATAGTTTCTATTATTTTTATTCTTGAATATTTTCTTCCTCCTTCACTTGTCATTGTGTTACCTGAACTTGTTTTAAATGAAAAAAAGAAAAAACGAGTCAGTAAGAAAGCCATAAGCGCCCCTATACTGGAGGCAAAAGAAGCTAAAATAGTTCCCTTTACCAAGCCAAATAGGAAGCCTCCAAATAAAGTTAAAACAACCGCTCCTGGAAGTCCGATACTTGTTACCATAATATAAAAAATAAAATAAATAGTGGTAATAACAATAGGAGATATTAAATAAAAACTTTTAATTTTATCCTTCCAGGATTGGATAGAAGAAAGTTGAAGATATTGATCTCCACCAAAACAAAAGAAATATATATACACAGTAACTAGAAATAAAATCAGTAATATATAAAATAATTTTTTAACCATTAGCTTATCATTACTTATTTTTATGAGATACGGGATTTTACTAAAAAAGCCTGTGCATAATATTGAATTTGCCGAACCATACTAAAAAGCCCTCCTACTCTTGTAGGAGTTAAATGATTTTTTAGTTCTAATTTTTCAAGAAAAGGAGGCACGGAATGAGTTATAATTTCTTCCGGAAAAAGACCGGAATAATAACGTAATAATAAAGACACTAATCCTTTTGTAATGAGTGCATCACTGTCCGCATGAAAAATAACCCTCCCCTCTTCATCCTTACTAGCATATAACCACACCTGCGATTGACAGCCCTTCACCAACCAGTCTTTTGTTTTATATTTTACATCTAAAGGAGGAGCCACTTTCCCTATTTGAATAATTTTTTTATACTTCTCTTCCCAGGATGAAAGACAGGTAAAATCTTTAATTATTTCATCAGCTCTTTTTTCCACTCTATCCATAATAACAACCTCTTACTACCCCTACTTAACTCATTTTTAACACACGGCTTGATACTTAGCAAATTATCACATACAGGAACTATATTAAATCTCCATCAATGCATAAGTTCATTGCTTAATTATAGTAAAGTGCTTTACTATACTATTATAAATTAAAAACAAAATTTCCGGAAAATTTCCAACCGGAATCAAAGGGAATGGTAAAGGATGACTATAACCATTCATTTTAGTCTTTAATTCAAAAGCAACTGATTTTTTTAATTTACAAAAAGAATTTTCTAAAAAAATTTAACAATCCTATTTGATATGTTATTCTATAAATAAGATGCTTTTAAAATAAGAATAAAAGCCAAAAAAACTAAGGATAAAAAATGAAATTACTGCGTTTTTTATTCGGTAAAAAGCCGGATATTTTTAGTGAAAAAGGAGATGTAAACCATCAACTTAAAGGAGATTCCTGGGAAAAATGGAAAAACCGTTATACTCATGGCAAAGAATACGATTGGAGTAAACACAGCGGTATAAGATACACACAAGATACATCCACAAGACACCCTAAAAAATAATATTCAATATTTTTAACTTATCGCGACCCCCAGTCATATTTTCCTGTTTAAGAGTGAAAGTCTACCGATTGATGAATCATCATACCTTGAGACAAATGACTGGAATCAGCCATTATGTTTTCATCTGCTACATTATCTTCATGTGAAGACTTTCCAAATTCAGTCTGCGCTAAAATATCTCTTACTGTTTGTTTATCTTTTGGGTGAAAAAAAACAGCTATCACTTCTGCACCTAAAGCGCCACAACCTTTAGCTGCAACTATCAATTTTACCTTTTTAATTTCATTTAAAAAAAACAAAGTTTTTTGATGCACCAGATTTTGTTGTTCCAAACAATTAGCATATTCTTTTAAAGTGGCAACAAAAGCTTCTGTATTAGAGTTTTTTACATAGGTAAAAGCTTTTTCCGCTAAATCAGAAAGAGCAGAAAACTTTTTTCCAACTTGTATTTGATTAAGGTGTTCCCATGTACTTAACTTTATCCCTGTACGAATAAGAAAAAAGTCCAAATCCGGGAAAGGCCACTGTATAGAACAAGCATAAAAAGGATTAGGAGTAAATAAACACAACTCTCCCATCCATTGAGAAATAATATCCACTCCTGAAGGTTTTTGTCCTGGAAACTTTAAACTTCCATAATCTTCCCACATCTTTAATAAATTAATCTTCTCCGGTGATTCTCCCTTCAAAATCCACCATAATAAATAGGCTAGATTAAACTGAGCACTGGATAAACCAAACCCTCCTTTACCAAAATGAGGGTCCCATGATTCGATATGGTAAGATTGACTGACTGACGGGTATCTTTTTAGCCATTGACCGGCGGGGCTTTCCGAATGAAAAAAATTTGTGCATTTTCCGGATGTAACAAAAAAATAAAACCGAGGTTTAGTATTAACTAAAACAGCAGGAGCTTTTTCCAAAACAGCATATTCACCAATAAGAAAAGTTTTTCCAGGAAAAGAAATATTATATGCCATTTTACATAAAGGATATTGTCAAAAGTCTCCTCTATCCTCCACGTTTAATTGATTTAGACTTTTTATCTATCCATCCATTTTTTATGCTTGGCTTTAATCCCTTTTAAAGCCACCAGAGCCTGTTGTTGATGTTTATCTCTGATTTTTTTAAGAACTTCTATATGATTGGCTGTTTCCTTTCTTAATACTCTAAGCGCTTCCACCGCTTGAGATAGAGAAATGCGATTTTTAAAACCAAATATAATTTCCAAATGTTTTTGGATAACAGGAATCTCCCAACCCTTTGCTCCCGCTCCTAAAGTAAGATTTTGAATATGCAATTTCATGTGTCCTTCAATAATGCCCACAGTGGTCAATGCACGTAAAGCACCTAAATTTTGCACCAACCCAACTGCCGCACAAGTACGGGCTAAAGAGTGCGCATCTTTTGCTCCTAACATCTTCAAACACATTTTAGCTGTAGGATGCAAACGGGTCATACCCCCCACAGTACCCACCATCAAAGGAGCTTCAAAAAAACCATAAAGCTTACCAGCTTTTACTCTCCATTTTGTAATGGATTGATACCTTCCTTCACGAGCGGAATAAGCGTGTACACCGGCAGATACCGCTCTCCAGTCATTTCCTGTTGCGATTAAAATAGCATCAATACCGTTCATTACCCCTTTGTTGCTAGTAGCGGCCCGATAAGGATCCGTCTCAGCAAATAAAGATGCTTGCTCAATCTTTTGCATCAATTCCTGATCCAAACCCGACATCATCACTTCCGCTCTAACCAAACAACTATCAGATAAATTAGAGACAATACAAACAGATACATCTTCATTAGTGGCTGATTCAATTAAAGTCCTTAAGTACTCACAAACCTGATTAACAATATTAGCACCCATAGCATCACGAGTATCCACTACGACATGAATAACCGCCATCTTTTCAGAGAGAGAACGAAGTTTAAATCCAACAATACCCCCTCCTCTTTTATACATAGAAGGAACCACTTCCTCGTGTAATCTATTGATCCATTCTTTTTCATTTTTCTGAATAACTTGTTTTAAATTTTCAAAGTCTTTCACTTGAGCTATTTGAATTTGACCGATAACACCGGATCCTTTAATAGAGGTTTTAATATTACCGTATTCACTCACCCACCTGGCTGTCTTACTGGCTGCCGCGATAATAGAAGTTTCTTCCACAGCCATAGGAATTACCCTTCTTTTTCCATCAATACAAAAGTTGGTAGCTACTCCTAAAGGAAGTTGAAAGTAACCGATCACATTTTCAATAAACTTTTCAGCTAAGTCTGTTTTTTTTATTCCACCGGATTTTAGGTATTTTATATCTGTTTGAGTGAGAGCACCCATTTCCACCAGGCGGGAAAATCTTTCCGCCATTGTTAAGCGGGAAAAACCTTTAAAGAGTTCTTTTTTTTGCTCCTCTTTAGACAAAGAATCATTATTTATACCTACAGAATTATTTGTTTTCCGATTGGATCTTGTCATACCTGATAAATCTCCTATTATATTTTTCCAATCGGCAAGGGTAACAGTTTCAGGGGATATTCACTTAGGAGTAAGAAATATAAAACTGCTTTATTCTACAATGCTTTCCTCTGTTCCTTTTAAATCCGGCTTTAACAAACACATTTCTTCTATATTTTTGCATCCAGAGCAAAATAAGGCAATTTTTAATTCATATTCTAAACGAGCCATCATTTTATCTAACTCATTTTCCCCTTTTAAAGCCGCTTGAATAATGGGGCGCGCTATTCCTATACGACAGGCTCCCAGCACTAAAGCCTTGGCAGAGTCACAACCATTACGAATACCCCCCGAAGCCCATACCTCATAATCTTTGTTTACTTCCTTTGTAAAACGAAGGGAATCCACTGTGGAAATACCCCAATTTTTAAAAGCCTCTGAAGCTCCATATAAGAAGTGTTCTTTATCAGTTCTATCTCCTTCAATTCTTCCCCAGTGAGTCCCTCCGTAGCCGCTAATATCTACAGCAAAAAGTCCTATTCCTGATACAGCATGAAGAGTTTTTTTGGAAAACCCACAGCCGGTTTCTTTTAAAATAACCGGTACGGAAAGTTTTTCACACAGATTCTTTAATGCTTTTAATCCTCCTTTAAACTGAGGAGTACCTTCCGGCTGCAAAGCTTCCTGCAAAGGGTTAGTGTGTACTACCATAGCTGAAGCTTTAAGCGAGGAAACTAAATCTTCAATAATAGAAACTTCACTTTTAATAAGTTGGGAAAGACCGATATTACCTAGCAGGATCAAGTCAGGA
>JANQSX010000010.1 GCA_028279085.1 Bdellovibrionales bacterium | reverse complement strand
ACCATCCCCAGTAATACAATATAGGAGCAAATAAAAAATACCATTACACGAAGAAAGGCCATAAAAATATATTACCCTATTTCATGTAATTTTAGAAAGTCATCATCACTTAAACAAGAATCAATCAAATATTTTTAATTTAAGGGCAATTCACCAAATATTGGCTTCTCAATAAAAGCTGAGAATTGTCCAAAGCTAAATTTTATAGATAGTCCGTTCATTCCCACACTGTTTTAAAAATCGCTAAATAAAATATATACTTATCACTTTTAGAATAAGCCTTGGAACACATTTTGCTTATAAACTTTTTGGACATTCAAAACAACACAACAACAAAGGGAGGTTATAATGAAAACAAGAGACTTATTGAAAAAAATCAATATGTTTATTGTTATTATCTTATTTCAATGGATGGGGAGCATCTGTAATGCGCATGCCTATCAAAATGATTTAACAGAATATGAACAAGATAATTTGTTTGAAGAATTTGCCAATACATGCTGGGAAACATGGTGTGATAAGAAATTTGAAATTTTATTTTATGATTTCTTCTGTTCTTTTAAAAGGAAAAAGTGTTCATTTAAAATGGAATTTTATGAATATAAAACAGAACACGAGGTTACTGAAGGTTCTTTTGTATCCACTTGTGTAGTTACAGTACATTCCAAAGAAGAAATATTTAAAAAAAATTTCAGGCTGTCTGATGATATACATCAACAAGCTGACCGGTGCGTGAACAAAGCTTACCCAAAGGCTCTGCATTATTATGAAAGTTTATAGTGCAAAGCACCTGCTAAAAAGAAAGGCAGATATCACTCTTATTTCAGAGGTAACAGGATTTTCTGGAAAAGAAATAAAGAAACTAAAAAATGGCTCTTAAAAAAAGAAGCTAATGATATTCTATTTTATAGACATACCATATTTCTTTTTCAGAATCTCTTCCTCCAGGATGTGCTTCACAATTTTGCAACTTAGCTTCTCTTGTCTCTACTGCTTGGGCAGAAGATTTTGATTCATGCACACTGAGGACTTTCCAGCTTTTTATAATTTTTCCTTCTTTTTTGTATCTGCGTATCCATTCTTTTTTACGCCTTCCTAAATTTGTAGTTATACCGATTCTGCATGATATACTTTTGTCCGTTATCTTAAGAAAATGAGAGTTATTAACATATAAACAAGAACCTAATACAAGAAATGACAAAGATAATATTGATTGGATGATTTTGTTCCGGTATTTTTTTCTTTCAATCTTCTTATTCATAGGGCCAAAGCACAAAACATTCTTATTTACCGCCTGAATGATGACTGTTAAAAGCAGCCATACAGGTCTTTTTAATGAGGAAACTCCTCTTTGAAAGGAATCCACTGTATTGCTTCCTCGTATTACATTCATAGAAAACAGATCTTATATAACAAAAAACTCAATAATGAAATACAGAATCTCCAAAATATAAGAAAGTTTTTGTGTCGCGACAGTTTGTTTTCATTATATAGGTTATTGACACTACTCTAATGCAATTGCAAAAGTGTTATATGTTTACTTTTTCTCAATCCCCTGTTTTAAAAATGTTTTGGAGAGTTTTTCTCACAGTCGCTTTGACAAGCACTTTACTAACCTTGTATGGATGTAGTGATGACAAAGCCGATCCTAAAAATACAGGCACGGGACCAAACAATCAAACTCAAGTCGATCCACAAGAAAAAGAAGCTATAGACGAAGAAACTCTTAAAGCTATGATGAAGTATGGTTTGCATCAAGCAGCCAAAGTAGGAGACTTGGTAGCTGTTCAAGCTTTTATAGATGCAGGTGCTCCTTTAGAGGAATACGATGAGTTTTTAGGGCAAACTCCTTTGCATTTTGCATCAAAACAAGGACACCCCAAAGTAGCTGAAGCCCTTTTAAAAGCAGGGGTAAACCCTGATAAACCTTCAACGATAACAAAAAACACCGCTTTGCATTTAGCCGCCTACAATAACCAAGTAGAAGTAGTAAAAATCCTTTTAAAATGGAAAGCTAACCCTAATGCACAAGATGACGACGGTAATACTTCTTTGCATGAAGCGGCTTCCCGAGGTCATGGAGATGTTGTAACAGTCCTTCTCGCTGCTGAAAATATAGACATCACAATCACAAATGAAGATGGTAAAACGGCTCGAGATGTAGCAAAAGATGACAGTATAAAAGCATTATTCCCCTCCAGCTCTCAATAAAATAACTAAAGCTCAACCATAACCATATTTAGAATAGAAAGTTATTTATACTTTAAAAAGTTTTAAAAGCTTCTCATTGGATTGAGCTTTGGCAATATCTAAGGGAGTGTTACCGTTATTATCTTTAGCCGAAGTATTTGCTCCTCTTTCTAAAAGAAGCTTTACCACTTCCAAATGATTAAAAATAACCGCAAAATATAAGGAAGTAAAACCATCCTTATCTTGAATATTAATATTTGTACCTTTTTCTAGAAGAAATTTTATTATCTCCATATTCAAGTGATCTTTTTCTTTCATAACTGCCAAATGCAAAGGGATGTTACCATGCTTATTTTGAATATTAATGTTCGCACCACTTTCAATGAGAAACTTTATCTTATCCTCATCACCCAGCAAGACTGTTAAATGCAAAGGAGCTAAACCATCATTACTATCTTGAACATTAATGTTCGCTCCGTTTTTAATTAGAAGTTTCATTGTATCCAAATGGCCTTGAAAACTTGCACCATATAAAGGTGTAACACCATCAACTTGAGCATTAACTTGCGCTCCATATTCAAGTAGTAAATTTACCACTTCCAAGTGATTGAAGGCACTTGCCCAATGTAAAGGTGTGCCAGTGCTAGTGCCACTTCGAGATTGAATATCCACCTTTGCTCCTCTCTCTAAAAGAAATTTTATTACATCAGAGTGACCTTTCATACTCGCTGAATGCAAAGGTGTAACACCACTAACTTGAGCATCAATATTTGCTCCTCTTTCTAAAAGAAGCTTTACCACTTCTAAATGACCTTCAAAGCTTGCTACATGTAATGGAGTATAACCATCTTTATCCCTCAAATTAGGATCCATGCGATCTTTTAAAAGAGAAGTAACTTTTTTTATATTTCCCTTTTTAGCTGCTTTATGCAGTTTCCATTTTGTGAAGAACACCTATTATCCTTTATTTCCAATTTTTTTCTAACTGATTTACCTTATAAATTCCCAAGGAGTGATCCAGAAGGTTTTGAGCACTTACCTTATAATGAACAGGTTGAGAAGTTAAACTATCCCGAATGAGAAAATAAGGACCTTTTCTTAAGGTGAAGGGATCTATATCACCTGTTCCGTATCCTACAACGACAAACACATGGGCATAACGACCATTTTTAGTAATACTTATCCAGTCTTCCGCTTCCTTTCTCGCATCAGAATCAATAAGCAAAACAGGAGGCATTCTATTATCAATCATACTTTGTAATAATGAAGAAGTAACCTCACCATTATATTCCTCTATATTTTTTACAGATACATAACCTGTATGACTAATTGTATCTCCAACAGAAGAAGTGAGACAAAAATTCTGACTTGTTAATCCATCAAAATATCTGATACCCACATCCATTTCCCAGGTACCTTTAGCGATTGTATCAGAAAGGCTATCCAATTCCAGACAATCGGGCGTTTGCCCCCCTCCATGGTATTCCCTATTTTCATGGTAACGGAGAGTCGCATAAACAGACCAGGGGGATATCGATTCATATATTCCCAACTGATAAGCTTTATGCAGTTCAAACTCTATGTCAGAAGCAAAGGCGAACCCAACACAAGCTGCTGATTTTTGTTGAGAAGCGGGAGCTGTCTTATATAAGTTAGACAAATCTACTTGTATAAAAGGTGGTATTTGATCACTAATTCCTAAGCGACTAAGAAACTGAACAGCTTCTTCCGATAGAGCAACATCTTCTCTATAGAACATATCAAAAGCCTGAGCGGACCGATATCTGAATACAAACCCTTGTGAATAATTTCTTAACTGCTGTAAGTGATACTCTTTTTTCCACTTTTCAATATCCCTAAGCACTTCATAATTATCTCTATTGAGTTCTTCTCTTAACGTTCGTGCATTTTCTTCTCCTATATCTACTCCTATCTTATTAATAAAACGATCGATGATCGGGTTTGAAGAGCGGAAACCCCTATTGTAGCTTCCTTTTGAAACACCTTTTGAGAACCCCTTTGAAAATCCTTTGGAAAAACCCTTGGAAAAGGTAGAGGAAAGGGCACTTACTGTACCTTCACTTACATCTACCTGTCCTTCCATATTGACTTTTGCCAGATCACTTAATTTATTGAACTGATGTTTACTATGATCAAAATCTGCGGAAGAAACAACTGACAGTGCTTGCTCCAAAGCCTGTAACTGATCTCTCTTTATCCTTATCTTTGTTACATGAGCTTGCCTTCTCCACTGATGTACACCTGTTACTAAAAATGGCCTTTCAGCAATCTCCGATAACTGATATTTGATCCTTGCAATATGAGTAAGTATAAATAATCTATTGTGAATTTCATTATACAAAGTTTTCCAATCAAGGAGTTGTTTTTCTTTTTCCTCTTGGTCTTCTATGTCATCAAAGTGTCGTGAAGAAAAAATTTCCGGTAGATCCAAAAGAGCTTGAATCCCCTCTTCATAAGAAATTTCACTTTGATTGGAAAGAAGTGTAATAGTTTCTAAAGCAGAAGAATCATACGATTGAACTTTTACACTAAATCCAAAAACAAATAACAGTAAAATAATTCTATATTTAATTCTTCGCATTTTTTAAACCCTGAAATAAACTCTTACACCATAAGATATGCAAAATAAGTACATAAAAAATAACTCTATTAAATAAGCAAGAATTGTTAAAAAAGAAGACAACTGTATAAAAATTACAGCTTTTTACATTGAAAAGTTTCTTAAGAATAGTTGCAGTTTTTATCTACGACAGACAGTCTAATAAGTTTATTATAACATAAGTGAAACATTAATCAAGTACTCAGACTCAACTCCTCCACATTACTTTTCTAAAAGTACATAAGTACATTAATTACTGGACAAAGAGTTGAAAAAACATTTTAAAATATAATAATACTCTGAAAGGGTTGTGCACAATTGAATAAAAAACAGGAGACCAACATGAAAAAATTCCTCTTTATTCCTATTTCAACATGCTTTTTTATAGGTTGTAATTCCAACAAACCTTATGAAACACTATATAATTTTAAATTAAAATCCTTTGACGGAAAAGTAACACAACTTACTCATAAAAAATCAGGTGCTAAACTGGTTCTTATCAAGAACAAAGATCAAGCCCGTAGTTTTATGATTTCTTTCAAAACACCTCCTTATGATGACACAGGTCTTTTTCATATCTTTGAGCATGCGGTTTTAGCAGGTTCAAGACTTTATCCTTCCAAATCAAATTTTTCTAATGTACACCGTTCATCAGTAGCCAGCTTTATCAATGCCCTAACTAGTAGTGTTAGCACTCATTATCCTTTTGTCACCCGTGATTCCAAAGATTTTGAAAATCTTCTTTCCGTCTATATGGACGCTGTTTTTTTTCCAAAAACTATTGAAGATCCGAGAATTATGAAAAGAGAGGGCTGGCGCTATGAGATACACCCTGAAACAAAGGAAATGTCCATTAACGGTGTTGTTTTCAGTGAAATGAAAGGAGCTTTTGCAAGTCCTTACAGATCCCTTTGGATGAACCTGAATCGGTCCCTTCTGCCTCAAACTCCTTATGCCTATTCAAGTGGTGGCTTACCGGAAAAAATCGCCAGCCTCCATTTTAAACAAATTGTGGAAGCCCATAAAACATATTATCACCCACAAAATTCTTTAATCTGTCTCTATGGAGATATTGATTTTAAAAAAGCTCTCTCTACTATTGATAAAAAATTCCTTAGTCATTTTAGTAAAAATAAAAACCTCAAAACTCCTAAGATTGCCTCACAACCAAACTTCAATAATAAAAACTCCTCACCTGTGACAGTCAGTTATTCCAGCCAGAAAGGAGCTAATAAAGATTTTGTAGCCAAAGGCTATGTTTTGGGCAAGCTGACACCTGTTGAAGAGGATGCAGCTACTATAATGCTCAAGGCTTTTGCTTCACATGATACCGCTCCCCTAAAACTGCGCATATTGAAAGAAGGCATTGCCACATCTGTCTTTAACATGACTCTTCAAGGTAAAGACAACGCTTCCGCTTTTGTCTTTGAAGGGACAGAAGATTCAAAAAGAAAAATAATTG
>JANQSX010000005.1 GCA_028279085.1 Bdellovibrionales bacterium | reverse complement strand
GAAGAGCCCCAAAGTCTTTATACGAAGTGTTTGCCTTATTCCAAAAACCAATTTTCTCTAAGTGAGTATAGGCATTTGCAACCCCTTTGTGAGATTGGCCATGGTGGATGGATGTACCTAAAAGGCCAAATGGCCGAAAATGCTTACCGCCATCATTAACTTTATTAAAAGAAGAAGATAAAGAACTCATAAAATAAAAACAGCTTTAAATGGCAGCTTCCCTTTCAAAAAACATCCTTGCTCCCTCCTGTTCATGTTGTGGAATAGAGGGTAATTCATCTTGAGGTGTTAGTTTTTGAACTAAGGCTTCTACCCGTTCTCTGTCAGCAGGCCATTCAATAATATTTAACCCTAAACGTAAATCTATTTTTGCGAGAGCGTTCATAATAGTAATAATATCTTTCTTTTCCATTTGCCACATTATTAATTCTAATTCTGTTTTTTTAACCAGGTCTCCAAGATAGTGTATGTCTTTTGCTCTTAGAAATCCTGTAGCGCGGGAAAACAACTCTAAAGTATCTATGGAGTGGGCAAGAACAGGGGTTAACTCTATTTTCGGATTTAATTTTTTGACTAATTCTTCTACCTTTTCTCTGTTATGAGAAGGCCAGTTAATATCCGTCCCCAAGCGTAAGTCCAATTGTGAGAGAAAAGATTTAATTGTACTTATGTCTTCTTTTTTAATATGTGATACTCTGGTTAAATCTATTTCTGTTCTTATAATCACATCTCCGATATAAAGTATGTCTTGTGCTTTTAAAGCATCTTTAGCACGAACAGGTAAACCGAAGACATCTATGGAACGGGTTAAAACAGGATGAAAATCGTCTTTGGATTCTGATATAAAAGCATATTTGCATTTTTTTGCAAAACAGATCTGAGGAATCATTAACAGAACTATAAAAATATATGAGGGCCTTAAAGAAGTCATGTTTTTCCAACTTTGTTTGATTTTGATAATTAATGTGTCATCTATCGAGATGCAGACTTATTGTCAATGGAAATAAGTCGTATAATAGGGAAAACCATAGGATGCTTTGAAAAACAACCCTGACTTTGAAGTCAGGGAGGACATGAAAAACGTATTCAAAGATAAATCTACTAAAAAATCTTTAAAATTTTAGTAATTAAATACTGCTTTCCGTATGACTCGATTCATTTCAAATAAAATTAAGCCACCAAAATAGGCACCAATAAACCAAAATATTGCAAGGTTTAGATAAATATCCGCCCCTAAGATTAAAAATGTAGTAAGGGCGATTGAAGTAATAGAAAGATAGTACAAGAATCGAGAGTATTTAATTTTTCTAATCTCGCTAGCTTTTAATATATATGCTGCTAGTAATGCTCCACTTCCGACAAAGATCGATCCACAAATAGCCATACATATACTTTCTCCAAAGTTATGATGAAAATAGTGAAATAGTTCATAGTTGTTTGTAAGGCTTAATTTAAATTGTGGGCAAAAAGTGAGGGTGAAAAAACCAATAAAGGCTTGAATACTTAAAAGTTTTCCAAAGACTATTTTATGACTTGGATTTAAATCATTTTTTACATAATCAAGTATCTTATTATTTAACTTGTCCGGAGAATTTACACCCTCTGAGTTCATAAAGTCTAGATAATCTTTATTCTTATTAGGATTAATCATTTGTCTCTCCTATAAATTTAGCTCTTAACTTCTTTAAACCTCTGGATACTAACTTTCTTGAGTTAACTTCAGAAGTGTTAAGTTTTTCAGAAATTTTTGAAAAATCTTCATCAGCAAGGTATCTCAGCTTCAAAGCTTCCCGTTCTTTTATGGATAATGATTTTTCTGAATCCAGATCTATAGACTCCTCATTTTCTTTTGGAGTTGAGACAATATGTTCTTCCTTAAGCTCAACTAAAGAAACCTTGTTTTTTTTAACAGCATCAAGCAGTTCACTTCGGCATATTATATAAATCCACTTTATTAATAGGTGTTCGGAACTATAAAGATGTCTTGAATTATGGAACTTAGTGAAGATACTTTGGAAAGTATCTTCAATAAGAATTGGATTTGTGAGTCTTTTATATAAATAAGAGTAAACACGGTTTTTATATCTTGAATAAATAACTCCAAAGGCCATATTTTCACCATTTTTATAAAGCTCCATGAGCTTATCATCTTCTAAGTGTGAGAACGGGTTAGCCATCTTCTACCTCTTATTACAACCGGAAGGTTGATTTTGTGACAAAAAATTTTTTAAAAATATCGCGAAAAAGTATAACTAATTAAAAATACTATAGCTTTGTTAAAAAGATAAGTTTTTTGTCACAAATCTTTGATGTCTCTCGTAACTCAATTTGAAGACAGGTTCAATGCCTTCCTTTTAGGTGCAGAACTGTATGTGTGATTTAGGGTTAAAAAATCAAAGAGAAATATTGAATGACTAAAAATACTATATTGTCGTGCTTGGTTTTTTCTTTCTTGTTGGCTTTTCATTTTTTGTGGATGAAAAGTGTTCATGCACATCCTACATCATTTGAAGGTGGGTTTGCGATCATGTCTGAAATGAGCCAAGAAAATCAGGAAGTTTCAGCCGTTTACTCACCTAAATATTGGTTAGGTCTTGGAGTAATGCTTGTAAGATCCCCGGAAAAGTTTGATTTAATTACTTCTCAGATTGGATGGCTTGTTAAAAGATGGAATCTTCCTGAAGCTCAAGGGAATGCCTATCTTTTAGGAGGTATAGGTTATGGAACTTTAAAACAAAATATGGAGCAAAAGATAAATGGTGGTGTGTATCGTTTTGGAGTACAATTAGATTATGAGACTCGAAGAATTTATACATTTACAAGATATGTGGAACATAGATTTTTTGAAGATAATAAGCGTATAAACGATCAATTTAGTGCAGCACTTGGTTTTGCTCCTTATCTTGGTGAATTTGATGAACTAAATTCCTGGGTGATTTTTAAATTTATAGCTGATAATCGTTTTAGTGACAGGATTTATGTTCTTATGCTTAGGTTTTTTTACAAAAACTTTTTATGGGAAATCGGGCAAGATTTTGATGGAAGCCCACAGTTTAGTTTTATGGTTAGATTTTAAAAGGAGGTCTATTATGAAAAAAATGTTTCTTATATCTTTATTAATTTCTTTTTCAGTGTTTGTTAACGCTGATTCCAACCCCAAAGATAAGGCTAGTCTCAAAAATAATACCAAACCTAAGAGTGCTGTTGCTGATACTAAATCTAAGAAAGCTGTTAATGATACCAAACCTAAGAAAGCTGTTGCTGATACTAAATCTAAGAAAGCTGTTGCTGATGATAGCAGTGTAGAATACTCAAAAGTTATCACTGTTCATGGGATGGTTTGTGCTTTTTGTTCAAACAGCCTTGAAAAGAAACTCAAAAAAGAAGAAGCGATAGATCAAGTAAAGGTGAATCTTAAAAACAAAAAGGTTAATGTTCTTTTTAAAAAAGGTAAGTCCATTGAAGATGAAAAACTCAAAGAGACTATTGCGTCATCAGGATTTAAGGTTGTAAAAATTGAATCTCCATCTAGTGTGGCGGATAAGGTCATTGCAAAGTAAAAATAATGAAATTAATACTTAAAGATAAAAATCTTCTTACATCTTATTTTTCATTATTTACTTCTTTTGGAACTGTT
>JANQSX010000266.1 GCA_028279085.1 Bdellovibrionales bacterium | reverse complement strand
TTCCGGGCTTTCTTTTTTTAGAGCAATAGCGAATACTTCATCTAAGTTTTCTACAAAGATAAAATTCATTTTTTCTCTTAATTCTTTTAAAGTACTGTCTTTAGAGTTTTTATTTTCAATATCCGGCTTATTTTTTAAAGGTAAAATAACGTTTAGAATACCGTGACTTAAAGCGGCCAGAGCTTTTTCTTTTATACCTCCTACTGGAAGGACTTGTCCTTGAAGACCGATTTCTCCTGTCATAGCGATATCTTTTCTAACAGGGGTGTTAGTTATCAAACTAATAAGGGCTGTAGCTAAAGTAACACCGGCAGAGGGTCCATCTTTGGGAGTGGCTCCGGCTGGTAGGTGAATATGAATTTCATTTTTCTTAAACCAATCTGAAGCGATCCCTGCTTTTTCTGAATACATACGAATATAGGAATAAGCGGCCTGGGCGGATTCTTCCATTATTTTTCCAAGCTGACCGGTTAAGATGATGCCTTTGTTAGTGGAGGAACTAATACGGATAGCTTCTACATAAAGAATCTCCCCACCGGCTTGTGTCCAGGCCAATCCTGTACTGACTCCCACTTTACTTTCTTTTAATTGATCTTCTTTTAAGAATTTAGCTGGACCTAACATCTCCGTGATTTTATCTGGTGTAAGTGTAAATTCAGTATCTTCCCCCAGTACTACTTTCTTAGCTATTTTTCTACAGAGAGAGCCTACCTCCCGGCTGAGATTTCTGAGGCCCGCCTCTTTTGTGTAATGGGATATTAAGTGCTTAATTCCTTTTTCTGTAAAGGAAATATGAGTGTCACTAATACCATGATTTTTTATTTCTTTGTTTAAAATGTATTTTTTGGTAATTTCTATTTTCTCTTTTGATGTATAGCCTGATAAAGTAATGATCTCCATACGATCTCTTAAAGCATGGGGAATATTTTCTAGTAGATTGGCTGTAGCGATAAACATCACCTTACTTAAATCAAAGTTTAGATTCAGATAATGATCTCTAAAAGAGCAATTTTGTTCTGGATCAAGGACTTCCAGCATAGCCGCGGAAGGGTCTCCTCTAAAATCGGAGCCTAATTTATCTACTTCATCTAAAACTAAAATAGGGTTATTAGATTGTACTTGCTTTAAAGCTTGAATGATCTTTCCAGGCATAGCTCCCACGTAAGTGCGTCGATGCCCACGGATTTCCGCTTCATCTTTTACTCCTCCTAAAGCTACACGGTAGTATTTTCTTTGCATAGCTGAGGCGATACTTTTTCCAAGAGAAGTTTTACCCACACCTGGCGGACCAACAAAACATAAAATGGGACTTTTAATTGAAGAGTCTGCCTTCAGTTGTCTTACAGCTAAAAATTCTAGTATTCTTTCTTTTACTTCGTAAAGACCGAAATGATCTCTTTCCAGTGTGTTTTTTGCTCTATCCAAGTTCAGATTATCGTCAGTGCTTTTGTTCCAAGGTAATTCCACTACCCAGTCTAAATATCCGCGAATCATGGAAGCTTCACTGGATTCAGGGTGCATTTTTTCCAACCGGGATATTTGTTTTAAAGTTTCCTGATTAGCTTTTTCAGGCATTTCCGCTTCTTTTACTTTTTGTATTAGTTCTTGAATCTCCTCTGTTTTAGAGTCTTGTGCAGGATTAGTATATGATAAATGTGGGTTTTGGTTTGTGTTTTCATTTGGGAACTTGGATAAGTTATTTTTTACCATTTTTTTAATACGATTTTGCATACGTATAATTTCCACTTCTTTATTTAAAATCCGGTGCAGTTGATTTAATCGTTTTTCTGGATCAAAAGTTTCTAAAATGTTCTGCATTTCATGCATTTTTAATTCAAAATGTCCGGTGATTAGGTCAGCTAACTTCCCAGGTTGATTAACTTCATCCAAAATCATCAATAAGTCTGGTGAAGAAGGACCTCCTAAAGCTGTGATAGTTTTTAGTGTATCTTTAACCGCATTCATAATATTTACGGTTTTTGGAGATAATTCCGGAGTTTCTAAGTCTTGGACTTCTTGGATATTAACTTCGTAATAAGAGTTTTTTTTCTGAATTTTTTCAATCAGAGCTCGAGAAAGTCCTTGAACCAGAATTTTCATTCGTCCGTCTTTCATTGTGCGCATTCTTAAGATAATAGCGGCTGTTCCTACTTTAAAAACAGAGTCATCGGATATCATCTCTTCCTCTGTATTTTTTTGAGACGAAAGGAAAATAATACGGCTTTTATTCAAAGCTTCTTCTATAGCTTTTTTTGAACTCTCTCTTCCTACATAAAGGGATAGAAGCATATAGGGAAATACAACAGCGTCTCTTATAGGTAGGAAAGGTAAATTTTGTGGGATATAAATTTTATTATTCATTTTATAATGTTCCTTTTGCTTTTTCTTTTCGGACGGAATTAGAAAGGATTTAAATAAACTCATCAGTGTTATGGAAAATATAATCAGAAGTCCAGATAAGAGGAAGATAGAGAGCCTTTTTCCATTTTAAAGATAGGTATAGAGCGTAAAAAGGTTCTTTTATTTGAAATAGTTATTTTTCCGGTTGGTCCATGAAATGTTTTGAGGTTTTTTAGAGCTTCTCTTAATTCATTTCGAGTGCTTGTTCCACTAGCGATAATTTGGCGAAAAGCTAAAGCCGATTCGTAAGCCTGGACTTCAAAAAGTCCTGGTTTATAATTAAATATCTGAGTAAACGTTTTATAAAAATTAGTATGTTTGAATTTATTAGTAGAAAGCCCCATATCCGCAAAGATAATTTTATCTATATATTTGGAGTGTTTTTTCAAAATAGGTTCTTTATTCCATAAAGACGGTCCGGCCAACTGAATATTTTTCATGTCATTGTATGCTATATGTGAGGCTATTAAACTGAAAGTTTTTATAGAATCAGGAATAAACAGAACTTCAAAATCTACTATTGGAGGTAGAATATTTTCCGGAGGAGGAGTTCTTCTTTTAGATAAGTAGGTTTTTTTTAAGTACCAATCTTTTAATTTATTTTTATATTCTTTCAATCGATCTGTTAAATAATAAGTACCTATAAGTCGTCTAATGGGGCCGTTAAAATCAGTCTCTCCTGGTTTATAAAACTGTGCACCGGTGATCTCTCCTCCTTTTTGTTCTACAGCGGACCAAAAAGCATTGGCGTAATCCACTCCATAAGGATCATTTGGATACAAAATAGCAAAGCGTTTTGCTTTTAGTCGCTTTATTAAAAATTCAGTTAGTTGATTAGCGACTAAAGAAGCTGTAAATCCGTTTTGAAAAATATAATGACCGGTATTAGTTAGCTTTGATTTTTGTGACATTAATAAAGCGGGTACACCAAAATTTTGAGCTTCTTCTGCTAAAGTGATAGCTGTACGACTTAATACTCCTCCTATAATAGCTATAACATGATGTTTTGTTACTAATGTTTGTACTGCTTTTTTGGTTCTATCTGGTTGGCCCTGACTATCCAGAACGATCAATTCAAAGGCATTACTTTCATCTGTATAAAACCCTAAACCCATTTTAAGCCCTTTGAGACTTCGTTTTCCAATATTTTTAGAAGGACCGCTTAAAGGCAAGATAGCACCAATATGCTTTCGATTTACTTTTTTCCTGGATTCAATAGCTTGAATATATTTTAAAGCTTTTTCCTCAAGACCACTTTCTGTTGAAAAACGTAAAAACTTTTTCAAAAAAAAGTAAGAACGCTTAAATTTTTCACGATAAAATAGTATTTTTCCAGCTCGAAAAAATACTAGATCCTTAATGGGTTCAATAAAATCTTCCGATTTAATATCCAGTAAATCACTTTCATTCATACTAAAAACAATATGTCTGGCTTTTGTTCGGTACATAGATTTTTTCTTCTTTTCATAGTTTAATATTTGGCAATACACTTCTAATAATTCTTTGTGAGGGAAGGATTTTTTTTTCAAGATCAAAGACAGTTTTAGAAGATAGGCTTCCATTAGTATGTCTTTCGTTAAATCTCTCTCCTCCAATAACAAGCTAATTAATTGAGAAGTCTTTTTAGGTTTGTGCATCTGGTAATAAATTTTTGCCTCTTCCAGAAGAGCTTTATTTTTCCAAGGGTTTTGATTCACATTTGAGTAATAAATCAGAGATTTTTTAAAGGAGTTTTTTTTGGAAAAATGACGGCCTAAAATCATTTTAATTTGATCCTTAAGGGGAGAGACTTCTTTGTTTTTTAAAAGCTTTTTTAATTGTGTAATTCGCTTCTGCGTTAAAGGACCGGATAAAATTTCTTTAGATGCTTTACTTACTATTCGAGATGAAAAGCCAGGCTTTTTTCTTTTTTGTTGAACGATAGACTTTCTTTCTTTTTTATTTACTTCAGAGAATTTTGTATACTTGGAAAGCAAGGTGCATGAAGGAAGGCTCAAAATGAATAAAAACAAAAAAATGGAGCGCATTTTGTTAACCTATTTCAAAACTCATCAAATAAATAGCAAAAAGGTCTTATATGGACCAAAAAATTTTGATGCTTCCACCACTTTTATTAAAAGGAAGTGTTATTATTTATTAGGGGATTTTAATTATATATAGAAGTTTTTTTATGAGAAAGCAACCAGTTATCAAGCGGAAAAGAAGAAATAAGTGGGGAAATAAGAAGTTTTCATTTATTTCTATTTTTTAGAAGTAATTTTGTTTTTATATCAAATTCAGCTACTTTAGGACATAATTGATTTCTGTTATGTATGGCTCGTATCCAGGATTTTTCCTCTTTGGAAAAATCAGAAGGTATATCTAACATCACTGTAATTAGCATATTACCTCGTTGTTTTGATTTTGCAGAGAGAGGAAACCCTTGACCTTTCAGTTGGATAACGTGGCCTCCGTGAGTACCGGGAGGTAATTGAAAAGATACTTGTCCACGTACAGTGGGTATTTCCACCTCTCCTCCCAGTATAGCTTTTGTGAAGGGGACAGGTAAATTAACTAATACGTTCGCTCCTTCTACCTGAAATAAAGGATGTTCTTTATAGATAACGGAAACATATAAATTCTCATTTGACTTGTCAGTTTGATTATTTCTAGCTTTTACTTTTTCTCCTTCTTTTGCTCCTGGTGGTATACGAATATTAAATTTTTCTGTTTTAACAGTCCCTTTTCTTCGTACTTTTAAGGCAATGCTTTTTTTAGCTCCTAAGCAGGCTTCCTCAAGAGAGATTTTAATTTGTCCACAGTCTTGTTGAGGAGGAGTTGCAGAAGAAGAAGATGTGAAAAATTCTTTTATAGAAGAAAAAGAATCTTTTTTTGGAGATGAAGAATCCGGGTTTGAATTATTAGAGGGAGATTGACCGGAATTTGGGGTTATTGTGGTTGATGGATGAGGGGAAGAATGAGCGGGCATAGCTTGTCCTGAAAAATGAGCATAAGAGTTATAGGATTCATACATAGGAGTAAAGGGATTCTTTTTCTTCTCTTCTTTTTGTTTTTCTTTTTTTATTTGTCGGTCAAATTCTTTTCTTTTAAAATTATCACTTAGTATTTGATAGGCTTCATTAATTTGTTTAAACATCTCTGCCGCAGAAGGGCTATTAGGATTTTTATCGGGATGGTGAATACGGGCTAATCTCTGATAAGATTTTTTAATAGTGGAAGGACTAGCCAAAGGCGAAACTTTTAAAATCTCATAATAGTTTTTTTTACTGTTCACTGTCTTTTATCTCCGAGGTTTCCACATCCGGTGTTCTAGAGACAATAACTTCTGCTGGACGAATCAGTTTATCTTGGAAGAAATAAGCTTCTTTTATGGTGTATACAATATGATTAGGCAGTACTTCTTTGCTGGGAGTGGAATCTACAGCGCAATGAACAGATGGATCAAAAGGCTGACCTGTGGAAGATATTTTTTTTATACCTATACTTTTTAAAATACTCATAAACCGTTCGTAAATCATAGAAATTCCTTTTTTTAACTCATCTATATTTTGTGTCCCTCCCGCTTGTTCCATAGCTCTATCAAAATCATCTATAACTTCATTAATGAGTTTTTTAATCAGTTGCTGACCTTCATATTTTTTGAGATTTTCAACATATTTCATGTTGTTTTTTTTGTAGTTGGCATACTCAGCCATTAAAAATTGATATTTTTTATTAAGAGTTTCAAATTGTTTCTGCCAGTTTTCCGTGTTTTCCGGAGTATTCATTACTTCTTTCTTTGAAGAAGTGTCTAGTAAGCCATTTTTATATTTTTTCTCAGTATTTGCCATAGGTGTTTTCACGGAAGCCGTTTTGAGAGTGTTTTTACTTTTTGCTTTTCCAGGTTTTAGCCGGTTTCTGTTTTGTTTTTTCTGCATTTTTTATCTCCTTAGTGGAATTATTTACTGTCTGCTGGTGGAAAATCAAGTTTTTAAACATTATATTTATGAATTTAATAGAAATCTTAAAGATCTTCTTTTAAAAAAGTCATTTCGCGAAAGATAGAGTTACTTATAAGCCAGGAGGAAAAAGGTAAAACCCACCGCTTGTCTTGCTTTTTTATTAGGTTTTTTTGCTTTAAATTGTTTAATTTTTTTAATGCTGATTCCAGACCTTTATTTCCAAATGTTGTTTTTAGTTTTATCTGTTGAATACCCCAACGGGTTCTTAAAGCTGTATGGCAAAAGTCCGTTAAGGCTTCATGGAGATCTAAAGTTTCATTTTGTTCTTTCGGAAGAATAGAGAAAGGAAAAGGTTCTGTGGTTTTTTGCTTTACCTGTTCACTGTAAGCTTTTAAGTTTTTAGGATTCCAAAATCGCACTCTTTGGTTATTGAATTTTAAAAAAGAGTGGGCACTCAGTCCTAATCCCCAGTAGTTTCTATCTGACCAATATGTGAGATTATGTCTGGAGTGAAAACCTTTCTGGGAAAAATTGGAAATTTCATAATGATCAAAACCTTCTTTTCTTAAACGGTGCTCAATATCCTGAAACATTTGGAGTTGTACGGACTCAGGGGCTCTATTTTTTTGAAGAAGATGATGAGCAGGCAAAGTAAGATAATAAGTGCTTATATGATGAGGTGTATAGAGTAGTAATAACTCTAAGTCTTTTTTAAGATCTTTTCTGCTTTGATGATTAAGAGCGAAAAGTAAATCAGCTGAGAACACCGCTTTATTTTTGACAAGCAATTCCAGAGTGGTTCGTGTATGTTGTGCCGAATGTTCACGGTTAAAAAGTTTTAATAGATCGTCACGAAAAGTCTGCACCCCTACACTAAAGCGATTAATTCCTGCAGATTGATATGTTTGCAAAGATTTTTCTGTTAAAGTCCCTGGGTTTATTTCAATGCTAATCTCAATATTGGGATGAAAAACAAAGTGTTTTTTTAGACACTCAATGATTAGAGTTATTTCTTTTGCTGGTATGAGACTAGGAGTACCACCTCCAAAATAAATGCTTCTTAAATTTCTGTCTTTAATACCTTGGTGGCGGTTTTCGATCTCTTTTTTTACCCAATTTATATAAGTTTCTGATGGAGGAAGTTTATCTCGTGTAAAAGTGGTAAAGTCACAGTAAAGACATTTTTGGATACAGTAGGGTATATGAACATAACAGGAAAGACTCATGAGTTTTTAAGGCACTTTTATTTTTTTATAAAACTTGCCGTGTATTTTTGAAGTAAAAAATACAGTTCTTTGAGGCCGGTTTTTTATAACTTATCAATAATATAAAAACCTAATCGGAATTATTGAAAAAGTCCACTTTATATTTTAGTTGGAAAGAACTGCATAATGTAATGCAAAATAGGGTTAATAACAAATAAGCCGGTTATAGTGAGCATAAATGTAAAAATTATCTGTGTGAATAAGTCTTTTTTGAAAAAAATCGGTTTTTTGTTATAATATAAGATATGTCATCTGTATTAAAGTGTGCATCCGGTTTTTTTAATTCTTTAGTGAAAGAGAGTTTAAGTAAAACTGGTGTTCAAGTTTCTTTACCGGTACAGAATTATTTATCGGAACTTTTGCAGTTTTATATCTTTTCTGATCACTTATTTTCTGAATTGGATTCCTCCGGGAAAAAACGGGTAAACACTCTGGCGGAATTGTATTTGAACAGTTGTAGTTCCTCTACTTCTTTAAAGACAAATTTAAAAAAAATGGGAGACACTAGCCTCTATATCAGCGGATTTTTTAGAGAATCTCTTAAAAAAAAGCTGATTTCAGTGGATTATTATATCAGTATGGGTCGACAGGCCTATCAAAGTCTTTCCGGTCTTCAAAATGAGGAATTATTTGAAGAACTTTCTTATCGTTTTTCGGATCTGGTGTTTGTTTTATTTCAAATTAGAAAGAAAAATCAAAATGACAAATATAATGATTTATTAGCTTTGTTGGATCAATATATGGACACCGGTTCCTCTCAAACAGCTAGAGATTTAATTAATCAAGGTATTAATATTCCCTTTAAGAAAAATTGGAAAAATCATTCCCATTAATTTTTTTATTTAAAGCGAATCCTAAAGAAAAAAGAGTCTGATGAAAAATAATTTGTTTAAGAGTCTAGCGGAACGAAGGGTTGACCCTCACTAAAAATATGTCAGGATTTGGTTTTACAGAACTTTTTTTCTTATTTTTATTAATACTCCTTTTATTTGGTCCAAAGGAATTGCCAAAGCTTGCTCGTTTTGTGGCTCGTTTGATCTATCAGATGAAAAATATTTTTCAACGTTTAGAAAAAGAGTGGAATTTAAAAGATCAAGATAAAAGTTCCTTGTCGAATTCTCAACAAGAGTTTTTACACAGTCCGGATAATAAAAATAGAGAGTCAAAAGAATCTAATGAATGAAAATAATAATAGATCGGTTTCTTTGCAAGAGCATCTCACTGAGCTTCGAGAAAGATTTTTAAAAAGCTTTTTAAGTTTTTTACCGGCATTTATTATTTGCTGGTTTTTTAGTTCATATATATTAGATTTTTTTCGTCGACCTATTCAACCTTTTTTAAAAAATACTCAAGGAGGACTTATTTTTACAGCTCCTTTAGATCAATTTATGGCTCATCTTCAAGTGGCTGTTTTTTCGGCTATTTTTCTTTCCAGTCCATATTGGATCAGTCAAATTTGGTCTTTTATTTCTCCTGGTCTGTATAAGAAAGAAAGAAAAATATTTCTTTTATTCTGTTTAGCAGGGAGCTTTTTATTTTTCTTAGGGTCCTTTTTTGCCTATTTTATTGTGTTTCCTCTGGTATTTTCTGTCTTGATGAAATTTGGAAATGGCATAGACCATCCTTTTATCACTATAAAAAATTATCTATCTTTTTTTATTCGATTTACTTTGGTTTTTGCTTTAGTTTTTGAAATGCCCTTAGTGCTGGTTTTTCTTTGTCGCTGTAATATTCTTTCTCCCACGACTTTAAAGAAATATCGTCGTCATGCTATAGTATGTTTATCTATTTTATCGGCTTTTATTACTCCTCCTGATGTGTTGAGTTTGTTTTTGTTGTTGTTTCCTTTAGTAGGTCTTTATGAGATCTCTATCCAGTTGGCCTGTTTTTTTCACCGGGGCAAATCTATAAAGTAACTGTTTTCATTTTGTTTTTAGCAAAAGAAGAGGAGTACCCGTTTCCACATTTTGTCCTTCTTTAACACATATTTTTTTAACTTCCCCGTCATTTCCTGCACGAATTTCATTTTCCATCTTCATAGCTTCTATTACTAAAAGAAGTGTTCCTTCTTTGACACCATCTCCAGCTTTTGTATGAATCTCCACTACTTTACCAGGCATTCCCGCTTTGATTTGTATTTCCCCTTCACCATTGTCTGCTCCGGCTAGTTTTTTATAAAGCATCTTTTCTTCTGTTAGAAGTTCAATAGTCTTATGAGAACCTTTTGTAAAAACTGTATATTCATCCCCATTGTTTACAGTATCAATTAAATAGGAGCGATGATTAAAAATAAAACTAATCACTTCACCAAACTGTTGATAATCTTTTTTGGAAAGGCGATAAACTTCTTTTTTTTCCGTTTTGACTTCCTTAAGGCCCACTTCCCATTCCGTAGCACTTTCTCGGACTTCAATTTCATAATGTGTGTTATCCGCTTTTGCAATAAAAAGCATTAGGACCTCAAACTTTCTCGCCGGGCTTTTTCCTTCCATCGGCTTGATTGATTTATAGAAGGGTTCTTTTTATATTTTTTATAAGCCATAATAGCCGCGGAAATTAGGAAGACTCTTTCATCCACAAACCGGGAAAACTCTTTTCTATTTTTCCCCATAATATTTTCTTCTATAAAATTATTGGTATAAGTGCCGTCTAGAAAGTGTTTATGTAGTAAAATATTTTTATGTAAAAGGACATTCGTTTTAATTCCTGTAAGAGAAAATTCAGCCAGGGCTCTTTGCAGCTTATTAATACAATCTTCACGATCTTTTCCCCAGCATATCAATTTAGCAATCATAGGATCATAATAAACGGGAACTTTGTATCCTGTATAACAATAGCCATCTACCCGAACAAAAGGCCCTTGAGGAATACGGCATCGCCGGATACGTCCTGGACTAGGGAGAAAGGTTTTTGGATCTTCAGCACAGATTCTTAGTTCAATAGCATGCCCTTTTTGTTGAATATCTTTCTGTTTAAGTTTCAAAGGTCGTCCAGCGGTAATAAAAATCTGTTCTTTTACAATATCCACTCCGGTAATAAGCTCTGTTACTGGATGCTCCACTTGTAAACGGGTATTCATTTCTAGAAAATAAAAACTTTGTTCTTTACTATCATAAATAAATTCAAAGGTGCCGGCATTGGTATAGCCCATTTTTCTTGTGGCATTTACCGCTAATGTGCTCATTTGTTGTCTTGTTTTTTGGGAGAGACTAATACTAGGAGATTCTTCAATCAGTTTTTGATGTCGTCTTTGTACGGAACATTCTCGCTCGAATAAATGTAATGCATTCCCATGGTGATCGGCTAACACCTGTATTTCTATATGTTTGGGATTTTGTATTAATTTTTCAATAAAAATATGATCCAGCCCGAAAAAATTTTTAGCTTCCAATTTACAAGTTTTAAAAGCTCCTTTCATGTCTTCTGCTTTATAAACGCTGCGAATACCTTTTCCTCCTCCTCCTGCGCTAGCTTTTAACATAACTGGATATCCCAGTTTCTCCCCCCACTTTTGAGCTTCTTCTGCATCTTTTAGAGGGTGATTCGCTCCGGGAGTAACAGGAATACCAAAAGATTGCATAAGTTTTCGAGCATTAATTTTATCCCCCATTGCAGAAATTATTTCTGCTGTGGGACCAATAAAACGGATACCTGCTTTTTCACAAGCTCTGGCAAATTCAGGACTTTCACTTAAAAAACCATAACCGGGATGAATAGCTTCTACTTGAGCTTTTAAAGCTGTCGCAATGATTTTATCAATATTAAGGTAAGAAAGAGCACTGTCTGCCGGCCCGATATAATAAGCTTCGCTAGCTAACATAACATGTAAGC
>JANQSX010000110.1 GCA_028279085.1 Bdellovibrionales bacterium | reverse complement strand
GCTTTTGTCTTTTATAAAAAAAGAATTTTTAGTTCTTGCTTGATCTTTAAAGACTAAAAAATTATTATATAATTATGAAAACAGTTTATATTGTTACTTTTCTGTTTTCCTTATTTCCTACATATAGTTATTCACAAACAGCATCTCGTTACAATTCCACCAATACCTCATCACAAAATCTGGGTAACCTTTGCAAAAAGCCTGCAACTATATGGGAAAGAGTAAAAGGACTGGCACAAACACAATTGCATGAGATAGAACGCAAATGTTGTGAGAAAAGTTTGAAAATAATCAAAAAATATTCTTATCAGCTTTTATCAGCACACCAAACAACTTGTCCAAAAGGAATGAAAAAGAATATGTTGACAGCATGTATCGGTACCTTACATTGGTGTGAACCGAAGACGGCTTCTTCCGGTTCTCCTTATGTTCCACTAAAAGATTTGGATAAACTATGTGAAGTGCGTGGCGGATGCTGTGGTCCTCCGGATATCATTAAGAAAAATTCCTATGTGGTTTTAAATCCATATGTTAAAGAGAGTACCTGCCCAGATGGAACAAGAAGGACTAGGCTGAAATGTAAAGGCTCTTTAAGCTGGTGTGTACCGGAAAAATAAATAAAAGAGTAGGAGGTGCCGGTCGGCCAAGGGAAAACTGGAGTCCTTGGGTAAAAGGAATTATTTTTTATTTTATGGAGATAATATATGACTCGATCCCATACAACTCGCCCCCCACTTTTCCCTCAAATTATATATGGTACGGCTTGGAAAGAGGAGGCTACAACTACACTAGTAACTCAAGCCCTAAAATGTGGTTTTAGAGCTGTAGATACGGCAAATCAAAGGAAGCATTATTTCGAAGAAGGTGTAGGTTTGGGACTTTTAGATTTTTATGAAAATTCTCCTATAGGGAGAAAAGATCTCTTTTTGCAAACCAAATTCACTTATGCTAGAGGACAAGACCATAGGAAGCCCTATGATGAAAGAGCTTCTTACACGGATCAAGTTTACCAGTCCTTTGACAGTTCGTTAAAGCACTTAAAAACCGACTATATTGATTCTTATATTCTACATGGTCCTTTTACTAATAGTGGGTTAGTAGATGAAGACTGGGAAACATGGGTTGCTATGGAGACACTCTATGATAAGGGCCTTGTTAAACATATAGGAGTTTCTAATTTTAGTGTTACGCAGTTGTCTGCTTTGTGTAAATTTTCTCGTGTTAAGCCTCAATTTATACAAAATCGCTGTTTTGCTTGTTATGGTTGGGATCGTGAGGTACGAGCCATTGCCAAACAAAATAGTGTCATTTACCAAGGATTTTCTCTCCTTACAGCTAATGTGGAGGAAATGAAAAATTCATTCATCGCTTATCTTGTAGAAAAGTACGCACGCCCTCTTCCAGAAATTATTTTTAACTTTGCCCATAGAGTTGGTATGATCCCTCTGACGGGAACAACAAATAAAAAGCATATGGAGGAAGATTTAAGGTTTCTTCAAGTAGAGCTTACAGATGATGAAATCTTTCAATTAGAGAACATAGTTAAATAAAAGGTAGAGAGCTTATCTGAGAGGTTACTTGTTTGCAGATTTGTCCCTCCACTTCCCGCCGTTTCCCGCTCTATCCCAAACAATCACCTCGAAATCACCTCCAAGTACGAAAAATAGGAGATAACAAAAGATTTAGTTAAAAAATCTACTATTGTTATAAGAAAATTGAAATTCGATTATATTTGGCTTTTTTGAGAAACTAGACGAGGATATAAACACTAAAAATTGGTGTGAAACTGTATTTTCTATTGACACTATCCCCTTATTTTTTAGAATTGGAAAATACGAAGGGGAAGTTATATGGATTGTTCAAGAAAAATCATAGGACTGTTATTCCTTTTGTTGTCAGTGATTATATTGGCAGGATGTCTTAATCTTGAACTTCAAAAAGCAATAACAGCTTGTACAAAGGATTATAACCTTTGTTCCAAGAAGTGTAGAAAGGGAGAAACGAGTGCTGTACTCCGCTGTACGCAGCGTTGTCAAGACGACATATATTCTCCATGTCTTGAGAGAGCAGGAGTAACTCTCTAATTTTAAAATTTCGTTTTAATAAACAGTAATAAGAAAAGTGGAATGGATTTACATTGATAGATTATTCAGTACATTCTATTGTATTTACATAACCTAGTGCGCACGCTTTCCATTCATCTAATGATTCTTCAGAAGTATAACGGGGGATGTTTGGAGAACATTCTATTAAGATATGAGGAGTATTGTAAACTCTAAAACAAGTTCCTAAGTGCCATAGTGCCTTACCTCCTTCAATACATTTCTTGAATTCATCTTGGGACTTACAAAGTTCTGGCGGTGGTTCAGTGTTTTGTGTTGGTGCTGGTGTTGGCGGTGGTTCAGTATTTTGTGTTGGTGCTGGTGCTGGTTCAGTATTTTGTGTTGGTGGTTCAGTATTTTGTGTTGGTGGTTCAGTGTTTTTAATTGTAGGTTTGCCTGGATTATTTGTATTTAAAGAAGCATCTTCTTTATCCTGAGAATTACAACCAATAAGAATATAGAGTAAAACAAACAATGTAGTATACTTCATTTAAAAAATAATACCTTAACGAGTGATGTTTTTAAAGCTTTTTCAAAAAATATAAGTTTTTGAAATTGGAAAGAGCTTGTCTTATGCCTGAAAAGTCTCTCAGAGAAAGGTGTAAGCGAGTCTTGTCACCTAACTATTGGGATTCTACAGTGTAAGTAAAATTTTATTTTTTAT
>JANQSX010000225.1 GCA_028279085.1 Bdellovibrionales bacterium | reverse complement strand
ATTCAGGAGATTGTTTTTTGAAATGATTGGATGAACCTTTAATACGAGTATTGATATCTTGTTCTATTTTTTTTATAAGTTTTAGCCTTTTAAGCTCTGCTAATATTCTACATACAGAAATACTTCCAAACGGTAAAACAGTCACCTTTTATAAGAGTAGTGAAAAAACACTTTCGGAAAAACAATTAAAAAAAATAGAACAAGATATCAATACTCGTATTAAAGGTTTATCCAATCATTTCAAAAAACAATCTCCTGAAAAAAATTTATCATCTTTACTTCAGTTAAAAAATTATCTGGACAACATATATAAAAAGAAAGGTATGAAGGATGCTCCCTCCAATGCCACCTTACATAACCGGATCCTTCTTCTCTCCGGTTTGCTAAGTTCATTGCCACAGAAAAAACAGTTCCAATCAAAAAATTGTCAGCAATACATTCACCGACTTAGGGTGCAAGCTCATGTTTCAGTAAATAGTGATAAATTAAACGATTGGATTAGTCAGATCTTACAACTTTCAGAACAGCTTTGCCTAAAAGATGTAAAACACCAAACAGTGAAATCAATAACATCAACAGATTGATTATATTTTATGAAACACACACAACTAATAATTCTCTTGCTTCCCTCACTTGCATTTTCCTTACCGGTCGATAAAGGCCCCTCTTACTATGGAGAAGTGCAATACGAACAGTGTGACTGCACTAATAATAAGTTTACAAAACACCTTACAGAACCCTATAAAAAGGAAATAGAACAATGGCTGCTTCAGACAACGTCTCCTGAAGATCAGCAGACAGAAGCCGGAGCTGTTTGTGTGGATTGCCAAACCCCTCAAACAACAATTACTACAGAAGAAGAAGGTTTTTTTAGCCCTGTAACAAATTTTTTTCAAGATGTATGGGATTGGCTAAAAAGCCCTTGGAGTGATGATGAAGGTGATAATACAGAAACGTCTTCTTCACCTCCCCGTCAAAGAGAACAAAAACCTAACTTCATACCTTCCCTGTGCTTTCAAATGAGTGGAGAAATGACAAACACAAAACCAAAATCTGACAGTGATTTTTTCACCTGTATACGCGAACATTATGATGGCTCTGATTCCGACCACTTCTGTTCAGAAACAGTGAATGAACCTGGTTACCCTAAAAAATGTATAGCACTTCCTATAGCTTGTGAGGATGCAAAAAATCCTGCTCTCACCTGTAAACCGAAAATCAGAGAGCGTGATGATAAAAACAAAGCCAATGGATGTAATAGAGGAGCCTCTCATCCCAGAAGACCATGTTTAAATGAAGAATATGCATCTTTAACAGCAAAAGCTTTTAATGATGTAGCTAAATGTTTGGATGTACCATTAGACTTGGCTTTTTCTATTCTTCATCATGAAGCTCGCTTTCTTTTAAATAACGAAAGTGCTAGAGGGGCTCTTTGTCATGCCCAGGTAACAGGCAATGCTGTAGCCGATTTTAACACTTTCGTGGATAACGAACCTAACTACCCAAGTATGAAAGAACTCTTACCGGAAAACATAGCAGCTAAATGTCCTGATCAATGGAAACACTTTAAAAAAGTGAACACTAAATATAAAAGCAAACCTCCAAAGAGATTTGAAGTTAAAACCGATTACGACAGGTGCAAACTGAATCTCAATCCCTACACCTGTTTTTTTTACGGTCTTTCTTATATAAAAATTTTAATAAATAAAACAGAAAAAACGATTCAGAATAATTACATTGAAATAGCTGAGAGTATTCACAGCATCATGATTTTCAAAGATGACAAAGAAAAAGAAAGGGTGGAAAAAAGGCAGAACAAAAAATTAAAAACAAAAAAGATCAAGATCTTTCCTGATGAAAACAATTTAAAGAAAATAGTCATTACAGCCGGTTATAATGGTGGCACTTCTGTACCGGATAAGCTTTTTAAAGACTTTATGACTGACATTAAAAAACAGCTTTCTAATCCGGAAAATAAAAATATGAGAATTGCACTACTAACTACAGGGTTAGATATTTCGCTGTTAGAAGACAAGTTTGAACAATTTTTAATAGAAAAATATCCCAGTAAAAGTAAAAGCCGCAGACAGCAGGTCGCTAACTATATAAATAAAGTGGATGGAGATGTAAAAATCCTACACGAATCTATCCAGAGTAAATACCCTCATGTTTTCCCACATGATGTTTGCCCTCGTTGGGAAAATGGAGTTTTCGGGCACACAACGAATGCTTCCGGGAACCTATAATATAAGTGAACGTGC
>JANQSX010000212.1 GCA_028279085.1 Bdellovibrionales bacterium | reverse complement strand
CTTTTGTCCTATATAAAAAATCTTATTTGTCGGCAAGGTAATTTTGAGCTGAATATTCCTTCTATGGAATGGCCGGAGGAAAAGATCAGTGCTCTTGTAGGTCCTTCCGGTTCGGGAAAAAGTAGTTTTGCTTTGGCCTTATGTGGGTTAAAACCAGTGGAAAAAGGCTTTGAGTGGATTTTTAAAGATCATAATCTAGCTCTTCTTCCTCCACCAAAAAGAAAAATTTCTTTACTGTTTCAAACCTTAGAACTTTTTCCTCATCTTTCAGTAGAAAAAAATATTTTATTTCCGGCAAAAGCTCAAAAAATTTCATATAAAGAAACTCAAGAACGGTTTTTAATGTTACAAGAGTATTTACAACTGTCCGCTTTTTTAAAAAAACCGGTTTATAAGCTTTCCGGTGGGGAAAAACAAAGGGTGGCTTTAGCTAGATCTTTAATAGTAACACCGGATTTTTTAATTTTAGATGAACCTTTTTCCTCTTTAGATGTTGAGCTTAAAAAGGACTCTATTGCTTTACTTAAAAAAATTTTAGAAAAAGAGAAATGTTCTACTCTTTTTATTTCTCATGATAACCAAGAAGTGGAATCTTTGGCGGAGTTTGTTTTTTTTATAAAGGATGGACAGCTGACTCCCGGTAGAAATTAAGGTTTGATATTATAGAATATTGACTATAAAATTTACAGGCATTATGAAAATGACATAAAGGAATTAATGATGGTAAAGTATTTTAATAGAAAAAATTTTCTAACTCCTCAAACAAAAAACAGTCCTAAATACTTTGTTTCTGTTACAACTAAAAAAGGATTGAAGCTCCGTTTAGCGGACCCTCGTATCACTCGTGTGGCTTTGGCTTTAATGGATATGCAGGCCGTGTTGGGAGGTGCAGCCAGTCATTGGGGAGGACCTGCGGCCTTTGCGGAAATCACTTCCGCACTTTATGCTTTAATATTTCACGAAGCTAATAATAAAGCTGTTCCCTGGTATGGGCTATTTCATCTTATCAATGATGCCGGACACTGTGAAAACGGCCTTTATGCACTTAAGGCTAACTATAATATGGGTATTAATTTTGAGGATTTAAAAGGTTTTCGATCTATTAATAGTCCTTTAACCGGTCATGGGGAAGCGCACTTGTTCCCGGAAGGAGTTTACTTAAGTAATGGTCCTTTAGGTTCCACTTTAGCACAAGCTGAAGGACTTTGTTTGGCCGATCGACTGAGCGGTTTAAATAGATCTACAGTAGTGCTTATGTCAGATGGAGCTTGTATGGAGGGGGAAGCGAAGGAAGCTTTTAATTCTATTCCGGGTTTTTTTCAAAAAGGTAAAATGAATCCTTTTACTGTTATTGTGAGTGACAATAATACAAAACTCAGTGGACGTATTGATCAAGATAGTTTTTCCCTAAATTCTTTTTTTCAATCTTTAGAAACCTTAGGTTGGGAGTATAGGGAAATTGAATCCGGGCATGATTTACAAAACTGTGTCAACTCTTTGGAAGAGGTGTTTGATCGACCCTTTGATTCTGCGAAAAAGCGTCCGGTTTTTATTCGGGTAAAAACCGTAAAAGGTTATGGGGTAAAAATGACGGAACAGGCTTCGCATGGTGGACATGGGTTCCCTTTAAAAAGTACAGAAAAGCTGTATGAGTTTTTAAAAGAAATTTACGGAGGAAAAGATATACCGGCTGATTTTTTAAAGTGGGCTGAAGATTTAAGAAAGCAGGATACACATATTCAGGAGAGAAAAAAAATAGAAGTTGATAAGAAAAATGTCATTAATAATTGTCTTCCTTCTGAATCGGCTAGGGTTAAGGTGCAGGAGGGAATTGGAAAAGCTATGATAGAATGTAAAGAACAAGGTTTACCGGTGATTTCTATCAGTGCTGATCTCCAAGGATCAACGGGAGTTTTACCTTTTAGAAAAAAGTTTCTTGATTGTTCTTTTGATGTAGGGGTGGCGGAAGCCAATATGGTATCTATAGCTGCCGGTTTTTCCAAACAGGGTTTTATTCCTGTGGTGGATACTTTTACTCAGTTTGGAGTTACCAAGGGCGCTTTACCTTTGTTTATGGCTAACTTGTCTCAGGCGCCGGTCATAGCGGTTTTTTCCCATGCCGGTTTTCAAGATGCAGCGGATGGAGCCTCTCATCAAAGTCTCACTTATCTAGCGCAAACTTGTGCACTACCTATGACAGATATTTATTGTTTGAGTTCCAGTGAAGAAGCTTTTGCTTTAATGACTCAGGCTATAGAGTTTTTTGCTTTGGCTTATAAGGAAGGAAAAACTCCCAGGACACAGATTTTCTTTCTAGGTAGAGAAGTGTTTCCTTTTTCTTATTTACCTCATAAGGCCCCTCCTTATAAATTAGGTAAGGCACAGGTTGTTTATTCTCAGTTGGAAAACAAAGGAAAGGCGATAACTTTATGGGCTGCAGGGCCTTTGTTGGAGCAGGCCCTGATGGCCGGAAAAATTCTTTTTAAAAAAGGCTGGAAAGTAATAGTGGTCAATGCCTCTATTGTGAATCACCCTGATATGGAGATTCTTATTTCCTGTTTAAAAGAAACGAGTTTTCGTCTGCTGACTCTGGAAGATCATCGTTTGACAGGAGGGATGGGTTCTTTAGTAGCTCATGTCCTGGCTATGCAGGGTATTTCGGTGAATATGCAATCTCTTGCTATTGGTTCGGATTTTGGAAGAAGTGCTTATAAATCTGCTGAATTGTATAAAAAAGAAAAACTGATGGCGGAAGATATTGTTGAAGCGGTTTTATCCAAAGAATAATATTATTCGTAGGTGTTAATCTCTACCCCTCTAAATCGGATCAAAAGCTCGGACATGCGTTTTGCCACAGAGCAACCGCTGGTCGCTACTGTGTCAAAGCCGAACTCGTTTTGATCCGATTTAGAGGGGTAGAGATTTCCCTTATCAACAATAGGGGATTTATTCTGAATTTTTGTTGGTGGAAGCAGGTTCTTCGGAAGGGTTATTTTCCAAGGTAGAGGAGGAGGTTTCAGTAGTGTGAGATGTTTTGTCTTTTGTTTCCTGTGTTTCCCCATCCAGTCCTTTTTTAAAGTCTCTTAACCCTTCTCCCAGGGACTTTCCGAACTCCCGAATTTTTTTATGTCCAAAAAGAAGAAGCAAAATAACCAGAACAATAATAATTTGCCATAAAGACGGATACATAAGTCCTCCTTTGATATGAAAGGCTGATTTTTCTGCTGTCTATAATAGGAAAAGAAACAGTGTAAAGCAAGCCTTTTTATTTTACAGAAGTTAGGTTTAATCTTTTATAAGTGAAAAAAATTACATTATAAGTTTTGGCTATATGATAAAACTTTTTGAAGAAGACTGGAAGGATTTTGTTTATGTAAATCCTTTGTGTATGACCATAGAAAGTTTTGTTCTGATAAATTCTTTAAGGAAAGAGATTTTTTTTTAGAGGTAAGGATATAAATATTGTGATGAGTAATGGAATGAATAAAATCATATCTTGTAGGTGGGTTTTTTCTTTTAACAGCTTTTCCCGGGAGTAAAGGATAGTTTTTTAAAACAGGAAGGGAATGATTGTTTATGAGAGCTATTTTGTTTTTTTGAAATAAAACTATCGGTTTCCAAAACCATATTTCTTTTTCTTTCTTTTTTTTTTTCAGAGGAATAAGAGAGATCTGGTTCTTTTTAAAAGCTTTACAGTTCTTGTTAAGAGGGCAGGCCAGGCAAAGGGGTTTTTTAACTGTGCAAATTAAAGAACCTAATTCCATTAAAGCTTGGTTTATAAGAGAAGAAGAAGTGTTGGTTGTCCATTTATCCACTTCTTTTTGTAGAAAATTTTTTTCTTTAGTTTTCCACCAGGCTTTTTTAAAACCCAGATAACGACAAAGCACTCTAATAACATTGGCGTCTAATACACCCACTGTTTCTTCAAAAGCCAAAGAGCTGACTGCTCTTGCTGTATAAGGGCCAAAGCCAGGTAATTTCATTAATTCTTTATAAGTTTTTGGGAAATATTTTTTTTCATGGATGATTTTTGCCGATTTATGAAGATTTTTTACTCGGGAGTAGTAGCCCAGTCCTGACCAATAAGGAAGCACCTCAGGAAGTGGAGTTTTAGCTAAAGATTTGAGAGTGCTGAATTTTTTAATGAATTTTTCATAATAGGGAATAACTGCATTGACTGTAGTTTGTTGGAGCATGACTTCTGACACCCATATATGATAAGGGTTTTTCTTTTTCTTTCTCCAAGGGAGAGGTCTTTTATTTTTCCGGTACCACTTGGTGAGGGAGTGTTGATCAGCTTGTGTAACAGAAGAATAAATGACAGCTTTTTTTTTCATAAGGTGGTTTTTTCTAATTGGTTTTGTTTAGTATTTTTAATAAATGATCTTCTAATGTGGGAAAGAGATTTTTGTTTTTTATAGTTCCTTGTGCAAAACGGGCTTGGCCTCCCCCCTTTCCGTCTAAGAAAGGGGCAATAGTGTTTTTTAAAATTTCTCCGGCGGAAATATATTTTTGCAGTTCTTTAGATACTGTGATGACTAAGGGATATTGGTTGTCTCCTTGGCCTAGGACTATTACTACAGATGGATTATTAGATTTCAATTGATCGGCTATCTCTGCCAGAATTTTTCTATCTTCTACAGGGAGAGCTACACTCAGTAACTGTCCTTTTATATTCCGGTGTTGAAAAGGCTTTGCTTTTTTTATTATTTCTTCCATATTGAAAGAAGAAGAAAACTGAGCTTGTTGTTTTTTGAGGGATTCTAATTCCTGTTCTTTCTTTTGAAAAAAGGAAATGAAAAAATTCGGTTTTAAGTCTATTGATTCTTTCTCTTCTGAGTGTTTAGGGACAGGTTGTTTTAAATATTTTCTTAGCTCTAGATTTAATTCCACTTCATCGGTCATTAAGTGGTTTTCACTTTGTTTTTTGGCTGTACCATTCTTTTTTAGTGGATTTATAAGAGGAGGTTTTTTAGAGCCTTTTTTGAGAGTTAACTTAAGTGATTTAATTTCTTTTTCTTTATCTATGAGCCACTTAATAAAAGGATTGGTGGTATCTATTCTGTTTGAGGTTTTTAAGTCAGATGAGAATAAATACTTTCTCAGTGTTTTATTTTGTTTTTCCAAAGCTTGTTGCCATTTTGTCAGTATATCACTGGTATAGGCCGTGATTCGGCGGACTCCTGACTGCACTCCGGTCTCGGAAATAATTTTAAAACCACCAATATCAGAGGTGTTTTTTACATGGATTCCTCCACATAGTTCAAAGCTTTTTCCCATTCGGATGGTACGCACTTTTTTTTCATAATTTTCCCCCATTAGGGACAAGGCTCCTTCTTTCATGGCTTCTTCATAAGGATAAGTGGCATCGGACACAGAATGTTCGGACTTAATTTGTTTTGTGACTTTATCTTCTATTTCTTTTAGTTGATTAGTGTTAAGAGGTTCGGGGTGACTGAAATCAAACCTCAATTCTCCTGGTTTTACTAAAGAGCCCATTTGTCGGACGGATTTACCCAAGACCTCTCTTAAAGCCTGGTTTAAAAGATGAGTGGCGGAATGGCTGGTAGTTATCAGCCGCCGGTGATCTTTATCCACAATCATTGTGCAGGACTGATTTTGTTTTATTTCTCCTTTTAAAATTTTTATTTCATGAACAATAGAGTCTCCTATTTTTTGGCAATCCAGTACTTCAGCTTCACCGGTTTCTGTTTTGATTTTGCCTTTGTCCCCTATGGGGCCACCCCCTTCTGGATAAAAACAAGTTTTATTTGTTATCAGCCATAACTTGTATTTATTATTGTTTGGTACTGTTTCTGACAATGGGACACCACTACTAGATTGATCCTTTATTGTGATTATCTGTTTTCCTTTATGGTCTTTCTTTATTATTATAGATTCAAGTAAATGTGGTGATGGAACATCTTCCTTAGATTTATCAATAGTTTGAATAAATGGAAGTTGTACAATTTTACTTTCTTCTTTATCTTTATTGTAGCCGGTGAATTCTGTTTTATAAAAATTGATATTATAACATTGTTGTATCCATTCTAAATTACTTTTAAAACTGTGTTTGTGAGAAACAAAAGTTTGTTCTTGTTTAAATCTATCTGGATTAAAATCCTCATTAACTGCAAATCCTTTTTCTTTTGCGATAAGACAGGTCAAGTCAGGAGGAAAACCATAAGTGCTATAAAGGTCCCAGACAGTAGAATCGGAAACTGTTTTACCTGGGAAATTTTTCATCTTTTGTAGTAAAATATTTTTTCCTATTTCCAGGCTTTCTGTAAATAGGTCGGATTCTGCTTTTATGATGGAATCGATCAATGCTTTTTCTTTATTTAATTCCGGGTAAATTTCACTCATAAGGTTGATAACTTGTTCAGTAGCAATACATAAAAGATTTTTATTTGACTTTAGTTTGTGGCTGTAAAACAAAGCTCTCCTCAAGATGCGCCTTAAAACATAACTGGCTCCTTCACTGCCCGGGAGCACTCCATCACAGATAAGAAAAGAAATAGCACGGCAGTGGTCAGCTATAACATGGAAAGCGGTTTGATTTTCATCTTGATGGACTTCATTGGTAAAGTCGTATTTTATGCCGGAAGCTTCTTCTACAGACTCTATAATTTTTTTAAAAAGGTCTGTATGATAGTTATTACTTTTTCCTTGTAAAATAGCGGTCAGCCGCTCCAATCCCATACCTGTATCAATACAGGGTTTTGGCAAGGTTTTTCTCCCGGAATGATCTTCGTTAAACTCCATAAAAACCAGATTCCATACTTCTGTCATGTCTTCCGGTTCGGGATTTTTTTTATTTCCGTCATAATAATAAATCTCCGAGCAGGGGCCACAAGGTCCTATCTCTCCCATCCGCCAAAAATTATCTTTTTCATCTAAGAGAAATATTTTTTCTAAAGGGATTTGCTGGGTTTTGTGCCATATTTCCGCGCTTTCTTTATCTTCTTTAAAAACACTTACCCAAAGGTTTTTTTTAGAAAGCTCTAGTTCTTTTGTTAAAAAATTCATAGCGTAAGCAATGGCTTGTTTTTTAAAATAAGAGCCAAAAGAAAAAAAACCTATCATTTCAAAAAAAGTGTGATGATAGGGAGAATGCCCTACCTCCTCCAAATCGTTGTGCTTTCCACCGGCGCGCAGGCATTTTTGAATACTGCAAACTTGTTCGGCAGGAGGAGGTTTTAAACCTAAAAAACAATCCTTAAATTGATTCATTCCTGCATTAGTGAATAAAAGACTGGAATCTTCCTTAGGAACGAGGCTGGAACTAGGCTCCCAAGTATGCCCGTGATTTGTAAAATAGGTTTGAAATTTTTTTCTAATATCGTGACTATTCATGTTTTTTATAT
>JANQSX010000196.1 GCA_028279085.1 Bdellovibrionales bacterium | reverse complement strand
CTCCTAAAATAGAACCAAAGTATTCCTTTTCAATAACTTCAATAGCTTTTTCCACCTCTTCCGGTTGACTCAGGGATACCTGTATCTGACCTGTTTTTTCTTCTACAGCATTAATGGACTTTACCTGTATCTTTGATGTTTCCAGTTTATCTTTTAAATCAGCTATCAAACTGTTCATTTTTTCCTGAATGGCTTCATCTGTTTTAACCCCCATAACCAGATGCAAGCCACCCTGAATATCCAGACCGTAAATGAGTTTTTCCTTTGAAATCCACCACTGATTTTCTTTAAAATCATAAAAGTTAGGTAAAAACCAGGCGCCTGCCAGGACAAGAGAGAAAAGAACAATCACCCATCGTATTTTATTATTCTCAATCATATTTTTATTTAGGGCCAGTTTATATCAATGCCCACGACTCCTTTACCTAATTAAGAATCTTTTTTTGTGTCTGATTCCGCCAAAGAGGAAATTTGAGACCTTAAGACTCGAATACGTACATTATCCGCCACTTCCAATGTTACAAAGCTATCCGTTAAGCCATAAATAATCCCCAAGATACCGCTGGAGGTAATAACACTGTCCCCTTTTTTTAATTGGCTGACAAGACTTTGATGTTTTTTTTGCCTTTTTTGTGCCGGACGAATTAAAAGAAAATAAAATAAAACAAAAATTAGAGCAAAAGGAATCATCTGCTCAATAAAATGAGGTTTTGGTGGAGCTGTTGTCTCAGCTTCCGCTAAGGCCAGTGGTATTAACGACATGAATATCCTCCAAAGAAATATATACAATCCAGGAGAATTTTATTAACTATATTTATATAACGTGTCAAGATATTGCTCCCTGTTATACTAGTGCAGTTTGAAAAAGGCCGGTTCAATCTGTTTTCATATTAGTTAGGGAATTTAAAAATAGGAATAATTAATACCGAAATAGTTTACAAGTGCGCGCCCGTGCTGGAATTGGTAGACAGGCCAGGTTGAGGGCCTGGTGTTCATTATGGACATGAGCGTTCAAGTCGCTCCGGGCGCACCATTCTTTTCAAGCAAATATTCTCTTCAGCTACAATGACAACAGTGTTTAAACAGCCCACTTATACAGCTTCGTGTTACCAGACCTTCTTCATAATGGCTCTATATCTAGAAAAAATATAACTTACTGTATTCATTAGTATTTTTAAAAAAATGAAAAAACCATCAATAAAATGCAAATATTCATGTAGATTTTTTTATTTTTTTAAGGAAAAATTTATTACAGAGTTGTGTATTTTTTTGACAAAAAAATGTAAGGCAAGTTTTAAGAAATACTGTACTTTTACCTCTTAAGAATTTGTCTGACTTTTAAACATTTAAAAAAGGAAAAAAAGAAAGGAAAAAATATGAAAACTTTACTCTTATTATTGTCCATTATTTTCATACTCACTTCCGGTTGTGGTGACTCAACAGAAAACAGCGAAGAAGGCGCTGCTCCTTCTGAACCAAGAAATGAAAGAACGGATGATGATAGTGGGAGTGAGGGTGATGCTACAGATACTCCACCAGTTGCACAAACACCAGCACCAAAAGTTGAAAAAAATGCCTGTGCTGAGTATTCCGCAACTTGCCGGAACGATAAAGAATGTGGTGAAAAGTATGCTCGTTGTTTGAGACCTAAAGCCGGAAAACCTGCAACAACAGAAGAAATAGTTTGTACAAGAACTCAAGGAACAAAAGAAGAAAAAATCACCTTAACACTAAATGAGTGGGGTGCTGCCGCCGGGGATAACAACTTACTTTGTGACTTTCTTGAACTGGAAGACAATACGGAATACCTCATTCAATTCGCCACTGTCGTAAAAGATACTTGTAAGAATCAAAGGAATGCTAGAAAACAAGATTTGATAAAAGTAGGTTTTAATTGTGCTCCACCGGAAGAACCTCAACAACAAAGACAACCTCAACAAGGACAGCCTCAAGGGGGAGAACAACCTCCAATAGATCAACCTCAACCGATGCAACCAAAACCTGAAACAGAAGGAGAATAAAAAAAGTATATGAATATAATTGCTCCGTTTTTGTTTTTTTCACTTTTTATTTTTTCTCTAACCGGATGTGGAGACGGAGAACCAGAGAACACAAGACCAAAAGGTAATGGTGCCGCTGAAGCAACCGGGGGCCAAGATGATGGTTCTGAACCACAACCTGCTCCCAAACCAACCACCACCCCTACCACCACACCGGTTCAAAACCCCTACCATGTTGAAAGGTATAACAAGGAACTTAAACCAAATGCTCCGGCTCCAGACTCCACAGTAACTACCACTTGCACTAAAGAGGGACAGACAGACAAAGTACAAGTAGTGAATGAATATTTTAAATCTCAACCTCCTCCGCCAATAGCAGGTTCCGCTTTAATGTGTGACTGGTTGGAAAGTGGAACAATGAGACGCTTCGCCACTGTTGAAAGAGATTATTGTACTAAAAAAGCGCAAGAAAGAATCGATGAACTTAAAAAAGAAGGCTATACCTGTACATAGCAGAATTCGTTATTAAACTCACGCGCTGATTGTTTTCAATAACTCTGCCGGAGAGTGACGAGTTTGAGAACGAACAGATAATAAACAACCAATGCAAGCCAGGCAAAAAATACCGGCAAATAGCAATAGCATAAATAAAATATTAAATTCCACTGGGAACTGCGCTCCTGCATTAAATTGAGATAAAAAAGGAATATTAGAATATTTTAAAAACAAACAAATGGATAAACTAAAGAGCCAGGCTCCTATTATTCCAAACGAACATAAAAACAAACCAACGCCTACAAACAAACTTTGAATTTTTTTAATAGGCAAACCCATAGCCATTAAAATACCCATCTCTTTTTTCTTTTGCACCATCAAGAGCACTAACAAGGAAGAAACAGCTAATAAAGTTATTAAACCGGATAAAGATAAAAAAAGACTCATAATAGTTTTCTCTACTTTGAGAGCAAAAAACACAGAAGAGTTTCTCTCCGGCCAGGCTTCCACTACAAAACCCTCTCTTTCCAATAGAGCTGTATACAGTGAAAAATCTTCCGGCTCCTTTAAACGCATTTCAAAACCGGATCTATAAGAGCTATTTTTCTGAAAAGAAGGAAAAAATGTACGATCGTAAAAGATATAACTGGAGTTCCATAATGTATTTGGAGTGGAAATAATAGATTGTACTTGAGCTGTTTCAAATTGAATAGGTTCCCCGGGAGGCAGTAAAAGATTTTCAGCCGGTATCAAATGCACTTTTTCCTGATCATATAAATCCAACTCGCTAGCTAAACCCAAACCCATAATAATGGCTTTTTCTTTTTTTTTGTTAACAAAAAAAAGCTCTTCCTCTCCCGAGCGAACCACCTCCACCTGAAGAGATTGTTTTTCTAATATCTCCTGATCTACATTACCTGTACTATTATTATTCCCTGTATCTGAATGAATTTTTTGTAAAAACTTCTATAGATAAACAGGATCATAACCTATAGCCACAGCTCCTGAGAAAGAGCCTTCCGGCGTACGCAAAACCATATCCACACTTTCAAAAAAATAAAAATCAGAAACCCCTGAATTAAGATCCGCGGATTTTAAAATATTGTTAATTTTCTTCCTTTGTTCCTGGATAAAATCAACAGAAGAGTATTCTTCCAAAGAAATAATAATATGCGGTTCCGTAGCTAAAAAACGATCTTTAATAGATTGTCCTAAACCTCCCATAACATTAAAGACAATTAATAAACTACCAATAGAAACCATTAAACCTAAAAAACAAACAAAGGAGACTCGCCGAATAACTGAATTGGCTCTTTTTGAAAAAAGATATCGATAAAAAAAAGTAAAAGAAGATAAAGAAGATAAAGAAGATAAAGAAGATAAAGAATTTTTATTGACTTCTTTTTTCATAAGCGCTTACCAAATAAAGTAAAATACATCAGCTTATAAATATCCGTATTATCCACGATGCCTTTTACATATTTAGAGTTTAAACCACTGGCTTTAACAACCACTCCATTATTTAAGTCCCAACCTGTTGGCCATATCACTCCAAAAGGCATCTGCCGCCCTTGCCGATCAGCAAATGTTAAAAAAGGTTTTTGCTTATCACCTATACCTTCCCCATCCAGAATAGCTCCCTTGTCTGTTTTTACAGGAAGATACTGCTCCTGTTTCCATCGTTTTTTTGGATGTCCATCCGCTACCAATAAACCGGAAGCATTACTGTCCGAAGCCGTTAAAAACAAGGTCCGGGGATTGGTTTTCAAAAACCGGTTAACTACGGCCACCACTTGGTCTGAACGCTGACCGGCTGTAAAAAAACCTTCCGCATTATTCTTATTGGAAAAATTATCTGTTCCCTCCTCTTCCACCACCAGTAAAAATTTCTTTTTCTTTTTTTTCAAAAACTGCAAAGTCCACTCCGTCATTTCCGCTATAGAAGGAGCGGAATCCCAGTAATGAGGCAGCTGTTTTTTAATTTGCTCTTCCCTGCTCTTATCATTGTATGTATTTTCATAAGCAAATACTCCTAAAACCTTATCAACTGTTTTTGACAAAAGATTCATTTCCTCTTTAGTATAAACCACCCGATACCCTTGTTTTTTTGCCCATTCGATA
>JANQSX010000181.1 GCA_028279085.1 Bdellovibrionales bacterium | reverse complement strand
AATAAATTACCAGCGCCGGCCACCACCGCCGCCATCTCTACTTTTTCTACGAGGTTTATCGATAGATTCGTTAACTCGCAAAGGACGGCCTTTTAAATCATAACCGTTGAAAGCAGATATAACTGCTTCACTTTCCTCTTTAGAAGACATTTCTACAAAACCAAAGCCTTTGGATCGTCCGGATTGATGATCACTGATTATCTTTACAGACACCACTTCTCCTTTTGGAGAAAACAGGTCATTTAAATCGTTTTCAGTTACATCATAGGATAGATTACCAACATATAATTTACTCATTACTTCCTCTCTCAGTTTGATTATTCCATTTTTCCTTAACTTTTTGTTAGGGACAGACTTCTTTCTAAGAAAAAAACAATTGTCTTGTCAAATCAATTATCCTTTAATATTCGTAAACTTTAAAAATATCCGACTTATCAATGGTAAAAATGTGTAAAAACTCTATAAAAACAGAAAATAAGCATAAAGTTGGTGTAAATAGTCCTGAATCAGTCTTATTTTCTTAATTGTAAGAAAAGGGGGAGGCTTAATTGTTAAATAAAGAAAAAGAATTTTCAAAAGTTATATTGTGTGAATATTTGCTTTCTATGGAAGGAGAAGACGGCAAAGTAAAACAAAATCAAATGATTGTCATAGAGAAAAATAAAATTCAATTTGTAGGTCCTGTGTCGAACCCTCTACCTAAAGCAAAAGAAGTTATCCGTTTGAATAATCACCTAGTTTGTCCGGGATTGATTAATACACATACGCATCTTCCAATGGTGCTTTTTCGAGGCTTAGGGGATCATTTGACCTTGAAAGGATGGTTAGAGGAAATTATCTTCCCCTTGGAAAAGAAGATGATAAATCCGGATTTTATTCGTGTCGGGACAGAGCTGGCTTTGTTGGAATTGATTAAAAATGGAATCACCACAGTGTGTGATATGTATTTTCATACACCTGTTATGGCGGAAGTTTTTGAGTCTTATGGTTTAAGAGGTCTGCTAGCGGTGGATATGCTCAGTTCTTTTTCTGACTGGAAAGAGGATCTGGATAGTTTGTGTAATCAGTATGGTAAAGAAAATCAGAGAGTGTATCCGGCTATTGCCTGTCATGCTCCGTATACTTGTGAGCCTGATTTGTTAAAACTCTCTGCTGAAGAATCTGAAAAAAGAAAGATTCCTATTGCCATCCATGTGGCGGAAACGGAATGGGAAGTATCTGAAATTAAAAAAAGATATGGCAAAACTCCGGTAGCGCATTTGAAAGACTGCGGTGTTATCGGTCCTCATTGTGTTTTCGTCCACTGTGTACATTTGAGTGAAGATGATATAAACATCATGGCGGAAACCAACACGCCTTTATCTTATAACCCTGAGAGCAATATGAAGCTTAGTTCCGGTGTTGCTCCTATTTTAAAAGCTTTAGAAAAAGGTATAGTGGTGGGTATGGGTACGGATGGGGCTGCCAGTAATAACGATCTGAATTTATTTACGGAAATGGACACAGGCGCTAAATTACAAAAATTAAAGAATCCTGATAAAACGATTGAAGCAAAAGATATTTTTTCAATGGTTACTTCTTCAGCGGCTAAAGTTTTAGGACTTTCCCATCGTATTGGTAAAATACAAACCGGATTTTTCGCGGACATTATTGCCTTGGATTTGAATCACCCGAATTTGTATCCTAGAAATAATTTGCTTAATCATTTGGTTTATTCCGCCTCCGGACGGGAAGTGGATTTTTTAATGTGCCATGGAAAGGTATTAATGAAAGATTCTGAAATTCAGGGAGTGGATGAGTTTAGAATATACGCGGAAGCGGAATTGATGAGAAAAACATTTTTTCAATGATATTAGCTTTGTGGAGGGCATGCGCAAAATAAATTAATATCTCCGTAAGCGTTTTCCACTCGTGATACTTTTGGCCAGAATTTATATTCTTTCACCCAAGGTAGAGGATAGAAGGCTTTTTCTTTAGAGTAGGGGAAAGGCCAGTCTTTTAAAATATCTTCTAAAGTGTGTGGAGCATTTTTTAAAACATTGTCTTTCATACTGATTTTTTTATCTTCAATTTCTTGAATTTCTTTTCGTATTTCAATAAGGGCATCACAGAAGCGATCCAGCTCTTGTTTATCATCGCTTTCTGTGGGTTCCGCCATTAAAGTTCCAGGTACAGGCCAACTCATAGTGGGAGCATGAAAACCATAATCAATAAGCCTCTTCGCTACATCATCTACAGTAATTTCGGCTGTGTTTCTAAACTTTCTTAAATCTAAAATGCATTCGTGTGCTACTTTATTATCTTCTCCTGTATATAAGATTTTATAATGTTTACTTAACTTTTGTGCCATATAGTTAGCATTGAGAATAGCTACTTTTGTGGCTTTTTTTAGTCCTTCTGATCCCATAAGACGAATATAAGCCCATGAGATCATAAGAATACCCGCACTTCCCCAAGGGGCGGAGCTAACCGCTGATATACCCTTTTTTGATCCACATTCCGGCACTATAGAGTGTGAAGGTAAAAATCGTTTTAGATTTTTTGTGACAGCAACGGGACCCACTCCTGGTCCCCCTCCGCCGTGAGGTATACAGAATGTTTTATGTAGGTTTAAATGGCAAATGTCTGCACCCAGTAAAGCCACACGGCTGATTCCGATAAGGGCGTTCATATTAGCTCCATCTAAATATACCAATCCTCCGGCGGAGTGTACCCATTCACAAATTTCAGGGATATTTTTTTCAAAAATACCAAAGGTAGAAGGGTAGGTAAGCATTAAGGCAGCCAATTTATTTTGATGTTGATTGATTTTTTCTTTTAAATCTTTATGTGAGATATTTCCCTCTTTGTCACAATGGATTGTAACAGGAGTTAAACCGGCCATTACGGCGCTGGCCGGATTAGTGCCATGAGCGGAGGACGGAATAAGACAAACTTTCCTTTGTGTGTCTTTTCTTTCTTCATGGTAGCGGCGGATGATAAGTAAACCGGCGTAT
>JANQSX010000153.1 GCA_028279085.1 Bdellovibrionales bacterium | reverse complement strand
ATACGCTTGGATAAGAGTACTGAAATATCTTTGTTTTATTTTATTCTTTTAGTTTTTGGAAGACGGATAATTGATTCACTTTGTTGAGTTTTTCTTCTAGTTCTTTTTGATTTTGACACCATATTTTAATTTCCAAACCGGTTTTATCTCCTTTTCTATTCCATCCGCCAGTGACATGGGAAGGCCACATTATGTTTTCCAATTTTTTCTTTTTTGTTTCATCTTGTATAGTGGAAAGCGGTTTGCGTTTTTTTTCTATAGCTTGAATAGTATCTTCCGGTGAAAGATTGGATTTAAGTATTTCATCAAATGAAATACCCATTAAAATAAGTTCTACTCCCATTTCCAGAGTTTTTATTCCAAGGGATTGAGAAAGGTTATTTTCTGCAATCCATTGAAAAAGAGGATTCGCGTGTTTTATATTCTTTAATGAATTAAGGACACGCAAAGCTGTTGGATGGATACTTTTTTTATTTATCCAATTTTGGAAGGAAGGAGGAGTGGAGATCAAAATTTTAAGCTGTTGGATTAGAGAATCTGTATTTTGTAAGCTATAAAATGAAAAAAATTCTTTCCAGGAAAAATTGAGAAATGAAATATTACTCCATTGTGAAATGATGCGTCCCATTTCTGAAAGATTCAAATAAGGATAACAGGAATGGAATAAGTGTAAAAATTTCACATCTTCTGATTTGAAATTTAGTACAGGTTTATCTGTATATGTGAATCCGGAGATCAGTGTTTTTTCCCATGCAAAAATTGGCCAGCTTTTCGGCCAGGGTTTTTCAGGCTGGAAGTCTAGGAATTTTTTACATGTACTATAAGGAATCAGGTCCATAACAGCGAAAATCTACTGTTTTTTTTCATTTAAGTAAAATTATTTTTATATTGATTCATTTTTAAAGTACTGTTTTCTTCTGGTTTTTATTATTAGGAAAGCTATTTAAGAAATAGAAAATTCAATCTGGAGCGATTTAAGTTGATTTTTGTCAATCTGAAAAACACTAACAATTTATTTTACAGTTTCATTAATAGCTTATGTATTATCTGACAGTAATAGGTTTTTACTTCTTAAGATTTATTTGTTAATCATTAATCTATACACTAAGATAAAAGTAGTAGTTATCTGGTTTTTACTTCATTAATTTGTTTGATTTTTTATGAGTAAAAATCTTATTATTAAGAGGGAGTGTTATTTATGAAAATAGGCTTGATTTTTTTAATATTTTCTTTTTCTGTTTTTGTGGAAGCTAGTGGAGATACCAAAAGTGATAATCAGCAGAGAAAGATAGAGCAGTGGCTTTCCACTCAATCTGAAATTCAGGTTTATCAATATGATTCTGACAGAACAGATTGCAGCAGTTCTGTGATAGAGCCTTGGGATATGCAGGAGGTTCTTAGTAAAAAAGGGATAGAGGTATTATCCTTTAGTAAAGGTTTTGATGGTCTGGTATACTCTGTAGAAGATTGGAGTTGTAAGAGCCACCCTCCTATTATTAATATCTTTTCTATTTCTGTAATAGATTATGAAAAGGCTAAAAAGCTTGGTTTACGCTTATGTAAAGAGTTGGAGGAAGAAGGAGGGTATTGTCATTCTGTATCTTATTCAGAATTATTACATCCGGAGAATAAGAATAAAGTTGTTGTACATGTTTATAAATACTCGGAAAAAGTACATTGTGAGCCTAATTCGGGGATAGATATTAATGTGATGGAACAGGAATTAACTGACTCTAAAATTATGGTTTATCAAAAATACAAAGCAGTTGATGGTCTTCTTCATTCTATTTCTTGTGGAGAAAGGACAGGGGATATTAATGTGTATGTTATAGAAAAAATTGGTTTAAAGGATAGTGCATTAAAAGGCTATCGTGAATGTGCTTGGTTGGAAGCTAAAGGTGGGGATTGTTACTCTGTCTCTGATTAAATAAATTACAAAAGGGAGAAAAAGATGCGTATAGTTCTGTGTATATATTCTTTATTATGTGTGTTTTTGTTAATTGGTTGTGGTGGTAAAAAAACAAATAATAACAATCAGCAAGGTGCTTCTACCGGTTCTACAACGGCTGGGTACACTCCTACTCTCCCTGCTCGATCTCATGGCGGCACTACTGTCGTTGTTTCTCCTGGTCAACCAGGTCAAAGTACCGGTGGTCAGCAAAACCCTGAAGACACACAAGTGCATGTGTTTAAATATTCCGGAAGAGAATTTTGCGGGCATTCAGTTACTAGTTATAATGAGGGGATGTCTTTAGTTGAAATGCAAGGGCAGTTAATACAACAGGGTGTTAAGATTCATAGTAGTTACAAGTCTAAAGATGGTAAAGCATACCCTAATGAGGATTGTGGTCAACCTGCCGGTGATATCAATGTGTATGTTATTAGCCGTTCCGATTTGCAAAAGGCGGAAAGTTCTGCCGGTTTTTGCGAATGTATTCCCAAACAGCAACAAGCTGTATGCACCATTTATGAATATGCTACTCCCCCTGGTTCCGGTTGTCGTTAAAAGTATTTTTTAATTAAATATTGGAATATTTGAATTACAGCTCCGAGTGGGTATTTGAAATGTTCAATTTTCATTGACGAATTTCCGATGAGTCGTTTGTTATGAGAAAAATGGACTTTATTTTTATTAGTGGTATCGTTGTACTTTTTGTGGGATATTACTTTATGAAATCAAGTGAACCAGGCCCTTCAAAAAAACACTCGGAAGAGCGTCCAAAAACTTCCTTTACTAACACACCTGAGCAAACTAAAAAAAGACCTAATTTACTTCAAGGATATACCAGACTACAAAAAACAAAAACCGTTTCAAATCAACAACAGCCGGAAATTCAAAAATCGCCTGCCGAATATTATGAGGAGACTCTTCGTTATTATCGGTTAATGAATGCAAGTGTAGAAAAGGTTATTCAAAATTATAAAAGTAAAGAACAGGAAGTATTACAAATCATACAGTCTAAAAAGAGAGATATTGAGAACTATGAAAATATGATGGAGGATGCACAGCCCACTGAAGAAGATCTTTTATTTGTCGTCAAAACAACGCAGGAAATGTCTATTGTACCAATAGATGGAGCTTTATCAGCTACTGGACTACTGGTGCAATTTATTAAGGATATTAATAAGAATTTTCAAAAGGCTTCATTAAATTATAAACTCTCAGAGAGAGAATGGGATCCTAAGGATAAAATGGAGTTTACACGACACATTCAAAATATTGTTCATAGAATCGAAGAGGCGGATCAATATTTTAATGAGCTTACAGATCATGTTAATCAAGTTAAACAATCAATGCGTAAGTTTACCAAATTATCAACATCCAGTGTGAATTTAGTTGCTGAGCTTCGTGAAAAATACTCCTTAAAAGATAAAGGAGAGTTGAATAAATTGAAGAAAGAATTTAAAGATAAAAAGCAATGGGAAATTGATCAGATTCGTGCGGAAGCCAAGGGATTGGAGGAGCATATTGGTAATAAGTTAAAAGAGGCGAATTGGTTATTTGAAAAGCTAGAGTTACATATTAAAGCGACTATTCAAACTTTTGAAAAAGCGGCTATGCATTTTCCTGTGAAAAGAGGATTGATTGATGTAATAAAAAAATTAGAGAATATGTTGTCACAAACAAAAAAGACTTAATTATATCAATCATAGTGGTTTAAGGCTTTATCTAATTTAGAATTAATTTCAGAAACTTCGTTTTTCAAAGAGCCCACCGTTGCACTTAAGGAGTCGGTCTTTTTATCCAAGGAGTCGACTTTCGTATCCAAGGAATCAACTTTTGTATTTAAGGAATTAAACTTTGTATTTAAAGTACCAATATTTTTATTTGTATCGGTTTTAAAAGAGCTCATCTTTGTATCTAGAGAGTCAAACTTTATACTTAAGGAGTCGGTCTTTTTGCTTAAGGAGTCGGTCTTTTTGCTTAAGGAGTCGGTCTTTTTATTTAAGGCAGTGATATTTTTATCAGTATTAGTAACATGGTTTGTGAAATAACTTTTTAATACTTTAAATTCTATTTCTGTTTTATTGATATGGTTGATAAGACTATTCTTAACAATTTGTATATCTGATTTTAGGGGTTTTTGAGCTTCGTCTAATAACTCTATCATATTTTGCTTAAATTCAGTAAAAGGGGGCCAGCCAGGTAATAGTCCATTTATTTTTTTATCTTTCATTTTCTTCCTCATATTGAAATTGTATCAAGTAAAAATATTTTCTGTCTATATAGAAAATAATAAACTTGAGAAGTTATTATTATAATTAAGTGTATTTGCTTTTTTTAACTAATTTCTATTAAACCTTGTGTCTTGATTAATTGATAAAAACAGGGAGTCAAAAAGTTCAAATGTCCGTAATTCATTCACTATGGTTCAATTTTTGTATTCTGCAGGATTGATATTATATTTTTTTATTCGTTCAAATAAAGTGCTGCGGGCCAGCCCCAATTCTTTTGCGACTTTTTTTTGATTTCCGTGATGAAGAATCATTGCTTTTACAATAAGTTCTTTTTCTATTTTTTTTATTACCGGCATTTGTAAGTCTTTAAAGTTTTCTTTTTGTTCTTTTAATTTCAAAACAGGTGTATAAAGAAGCTGCTCTATTTTATCTTCTTCCACTATTGTTTCCGAGAATAAAGCTTTAGCTCTGGCAACGGTATTTTTCAGTTCTCTGATATTACCTGGCCAGGAGTGTTTCTTCATTAAACTGATAGCATCTTCTGAAAAGGAAACATTGTATTCATTACAAAAAAAGTCCAATAGATCATCAAAGTCTTCCATTCTATTTTTTAAATGAGGAGGAGAGAGATTAAGTACATAAAGGCGAAAGTACAAATCAGAGCGAAAAGTACTTTGAGCCACTTTTGTTGTCAGATCCTGGTGAGTAGCGGCAATAATTCAAACATCTGTTTTTGTTGCGTAATCTGAACCAACTGCTTTAATCTCCTGGGATTCCAAAGCACGAAGTAACTTAGGTTGTAGATGTAAAGGTAGGTCTCCAATTTCGTCTAGAAAGAGAGAACCTCCCTTAGCAGCCATAAAAGCTCCCTTTCGATTGTTTAAAGCTCCTGTATAACTTCCCTTAATATGTCCAAAGAATTCACTTTCAATGAGAGATTCGGAAAGAGCACTACAATTAATAGAGATCATAGGACCTTTACTTCGATGAGAATAACGATGGATTAATTTTGCCAGCATTTCCTTTCCGGTGCCGGATGGGCCGGTAATCAGGATAGGCATATTGCTTCTAGCCATATTAGGCAGATTTTTCAGTTGTTGACTCCATTCGGGGTTTTTACTTTTTGTATGAATACTCCAATGATTATCAAATCTTTCAAAAGAAAAAATAAATTCTCTTTGTCCCACTTGAATGCGATCATTATTTTTTAATAAAGCTTTAAATACACGACTGCCGTTGAGAAAGGTTCCATTTCTGCTATCCATATCTTGTAGGATAAATCCTTCATTATCTTTTTTTTGTATTCGAAAATGTCGGCGCGAGATACAAGTATCGTCTATGACAATGACATTTTCTCCTCCCCTGCCTAAACTAATAAAGGATTTGATTTCTCTTTGTTCCGTATGTGAATCTTCAGACCAGCGTAAAAAACCATAAGTTTGTTTATTTTCTTTTTTTGTGTGAAGCTTTTGTGTTAACATTTTGTACTCCTTTTTATATGCGAGGTGGTGTTCACTTTCTGCTTATTTACTGCAAAAAGGAAAAAGAGAATAAATAGCAGAAAACAAGATTTTTGATTCAGATTTCGGATTTTTTAATTAAAAATTCGGAATCCGAATCTTTAAACCGGACCAGTATAAAGCTATGTTTATATCAGTACCAAGCACTTTAGATATTTTATTTGATATAATTACGCAATCTGTTAAAACGGTTCGGTGCGAATAATACAGATACAATAAAAGCGTATGTAAATACACTTAACAGAATCATTAATAGGAAGTTCATGAAGTATTTTTTAATCATCTGTTTTTGTGATAGGTTATGAAGTTCAATTATATCAGTATAGATTATAATTTGTAGAATCTTCTTTTTACAGAAGGGTAAAGGATTTTAAAGGTGCGATTTTTAATTTTATGTTTGTTGTGTTTCCAGCCTGTTTTATCTCTCGCGGGAGGGGGGCCTTCTTGGTTTACTTCTCAAGATGGTAGTAGTCAAAAATGGGCTGTTATGCCGGTTTACAGGCGTAACTCCACCTATGGTCATATGTTAGGTGGACGTTTTTTTATCTATCCGGCGGGTAATACAGGCTATTATACTTCTCTGAGCGTTGTTACAAGTAGAGAACTCTTTTTATCTACTACTTTTTCTTATCAATATTGGCGGGAGAACGGAGATCAACTGGATATTATTATTGATTATGACGGTTTTAGTGAGCCATATTACGGAGAAGGTTATCAAACCAAGCCGGAAGATCGTAAAGATATTCCTATTTATAAAGTACATACACAACTAGAATATGTATCAAAAATGAGAGATCGTTTTTATGGGGGGGCTTTTATTAGCTTTGATTATAGAAAGGAAAAAAGTGACAAGGAAGTACAGTTTCCAAGGGAGTTGTTATTTTCAGGAGGGCTTTTGTTAAGATATGATTCCAGAGATAATTATTTTAATCCTATTCGGGGTGAATATTATCAACTTCGTTCATGGTTATTGTCTTCTATGCCTAGCCCTGTTTTTTTAGAAGGGGATGTTCGGTTTTTCTTTCCTTTGGTGGATAAATATCTTGTATTAGCTCAGCATGGAATAGCCGGCTTAACTTTTTTAAATTCTTCTCCCCATTTATTTCGTTTTCCTTTAGGTGGTCCTGACTTATTGCGTGGATACAGGTTAAATCGTTTTCGTGGTGAAAGTTATTATTTATCCCAAACAGAACTAAGATTTACCCCTTGGAAGTTTTTATCTGTAGTGGGTTTTTTTGATGTTGGTTCTGCTGATGATAAACTTTTTTCTCCGGCCTGGTTTTCCTTTGGAGGAGGACTTCGCTTTGGACTGCCTCCGGATTATAATAAAAAAATAAGACTAGAGGCTGGTATAGGGGAAGATCAATACAATATAGTGGTGGCTTTTGGTCATCCTTTCTAAACTACTTGATATAGTAAGTTGTTTTTACAATTAATGAAAAAATTTGTTCAAACTTTTTTTGAAGTCGAAAAATATCGAAGCTCTCTTCGACAAGAGTTGATTGCAGGACTGACTACTTTTTTAAGCATGGCTTATATTGTTAGTGTGCATCCGCAGATACTCAGTCAGACAGGTATGCCGTTTTCCGCTTGTGTGACAGCTACCATTTCAGTTTGTTTTTTTAGTTCTATAGCTATGGGGATTTATGCCAATAATCCTATTTTGTTGGGACCTAGTTTAAGTCTTAGTAGTTTTTTTACTTTTACTTTGGTTAAAAGTCAGGGAGTTCCCTGGGAAATAGCTTTGGGAGCTACTTTTTGGGTGGGAGTTGTATTTTTTATTCTTTCTCTTTTTAAAATTCGGGAAAAACTAGCTTTGTCTGTTCCCCATTCCATTAAGAATGCTCTTGTGTGTGGTATTGGACTGTTTATTGCCTTCATCGGTTTAAAAGAAAGTTCTTTGATTGTGCATTCTGATGAAACTTTTTTGAAAGCTCACTCACTGACAGCGGAAAACGGCACTTTTTTAATTGGTTTGGCCATAACATGCTTGATGTTGGTTTTGAGGCTGAAAGGAGCTTTATTGCTCTCTATTGTGGTGGTTTCTCTTATGTGTTTTCCACTAGGGCGATTCTGGGGAGAGAAGACCTTACTTAACTATAAGGGAGTATTTTCTTTACCGGACTGGAGTTTATTTGCTCAAATGGATTTGCTGGGTTCTTTGCAATATTCTTTCTGGCCGGTTTTATTTTCTATTGCTTTTGTGGATTTATTTGAAAGTCTAGGTGGTGTTTTGGGCATAGCCAAGTCGGGGCCTTTGGTATCAGAAGATGGTATTCAACCTAGGGGTTTGAAAAAAAGTTTATTAGTAGATGCTTTTGCCACTGCCTGGGCGGGACTGTCAGGTTCCAGTTCTGCCTTATGTTTTTTAGAGTCTCTTTCCGGTATTCGTGCTGGAGGGAAAACAGGTTTAACGGCTTTAACGGGAGCTTTCTTATTTTTGCCATTTTTATTTCTTTCTCCTTTGCTTTCTATGATTCCTCATATCGCTACGGCTCCTGTATTAGTGGTAATAGGTTCTTATATGATGAAGTCGGCTGTTGATATTGAATGGGATAAACCGGAAGAGGCTTTGCCAGCTTTTATTGTGATATTACTTATCCCTCTTTCTTTTTCTATTATTCAAGGGATTATTTGGGGATTTTTATTTTACGCGGCTTTGAAGTTAGTTATGGGAAAAGGACGTGAACTCTCTCCCTATATGTATTGCTTGTGTTTTTTCTGTGTGTTGTTTCTTGTTGGTGAGTGGTTTTAAATCTGTTTTATACAAATAATTTTTAATTATTTATAGCAAGACTTTCATTCTGTCTTGCTTGTTCTCTCAACCTTTTTATTTTTAGTGACTGTTTAAAAGCTCGTCTGCAATGATTAATACCTGTTAGACCTAAACCTATACCTGCTGCAGTTGATCCTGCCCCGACAATTGTATCAATATTGTTAGTGACTACAGGTGGTATGGAGGCGATAAATGTTGGGAGGTTGTTGGATATAATAAGAGTGGAAGTAAACACTTTATATCCTAATACAGTTGCTAAAGTTCCTATAGCTGTATAGGTGGTGCCGGTAAGTACCTTGAATCGGTGTCTTGGCTTATTTAACAGATCCACTATAAAATTTTTCATATTTATTTGATCTGATTCAAACTCTGCAATAAGGCCTTGAAAGGCCATAAGAGATTCAAAAGCTTTGTTGTTATTTACTTGCTGTGCTGTTTTTAATAGAGAATCAATTATAGCAAGGAGATTAGGTGTGTTAGCTCCGGAGGTAATCATAAGAAGACGCATCATTTCCCTAGTAAAAAAATCTCTATTTATTTCAGTGGATATCATTAAATCCATTAAACTTTTTCCGTCTGTTGTTTTCATTCGTAAGATGTGTTTCAGTTCAACAGTAAATCCTTTATTTAACTCTATAAGAGCCATTTTATATGCTTGTATATCTCCTTCTATAACCGCTCGTCCAAGACTTGTTTCTTCTAAAGGAAGGGTTACAGTGCCATCCCATGAATTAGGAAGGTGAGTAAAATAATCGGAAATTTGCTCTTTAGGTTGTGCGGAGGCAAGAGATTCCCTGCTTCCGTTCGCACTAGCTGGTCGGGTAGTTTCTTCAAGAAGGGGAAGTCTTTCTCTATCCGTTTGTTCTTCAACAGGCTTTCTATCAGGTTGATGGTCTTCTAAACCTCTGGTGGATGACTCTTCTTCGGCTGTAGCAGATCGTCCTTCCAAAAGAGTTTCCTGTGCGGTTTCAGCAGTATCCTTTGGTTGATCGGCTCCATAACTAAAAGAAGCACTCAAGGTGACAAGCAATAATAAACTAAAAAAATATTTCATTCTTTTGATCCTGTGAAGTTATCTGCCTACAGAATATTAAATTTTTGTATATCTTATGTTTTTATTAAGTGACAAGTAAAAATTTATGGGGTTTCGTTTTAACTCTGTGTTTTTGATTTCTTTGGTTTCAATTACTAGCAGTGAAAATTTTACACTATCAAGAATAATTAAAATGAGAATTGATATAGGTTCAATAGAGAAAGTAGTTTAGATAGTTTAGTGGTAATAGCCTTAATACATTTAAGATTTATAATAAATGTTTGAAACTTGAATTTTTTATAGAAAAAATTCAGAATCTGAATCCAACATTTTGTTTTTCTGTGTTTTTTCATATCATATATTTTTGCTTCCTTGATTGAGTATGAATATTTTTTCTTTTGCTCAAGATGGAGAAAAGTTTATTCCGGTGGAAGTGGAGTTGAGTCTTATTCCTGGCTTGCCTCAAGCTCAATTTACCGGTTTACCGGATACGGCTATTAAAGAAAGTATTATGCGTATTAAGTCCGCCATTCGTGCTCAGGGTTTTGAATGGCCTAAGACCCGCCAGATGATTATTAATCTCCGTCCGGCTCATTTGAAAAAAAGTTCTCAGGGTTTGGAACTAGCTATTGCCTGTGCTTTATTATGGAAAACAGAACAATTAAAACCTCCAGCTGAGATGTCATCTCCTTTTTATATCTATGGAGAATTATCCTTGGATGGAAAGATTACAATGCCCTTGGACTGGGAAAGTTTGCCTTTTCAAAAAGAGGGAATTTTAACCGGTAGAACAGAAAAGGACAATTATCTTTGTCCTTTATTTCAAGTAGGCTCTTTAAAAGAATTGGAAAATCCTATTTTTGTTTCGGCAAAACCTCTTGCTGAATTGCTACAAAAACCATCTATTCCCGATATTTATTTTTCTGAAAATGCGGCTCATATTTTGGCGGTTACTGCTGCTGGGGAGCATTCTTTACTATTGGCTGGAGAGGCCGGATCCGGTAAGAGCACTTTGTCTGAGCATTTACCTTATTTGCTTCCTCCCCCTCCTTTGTCTGATTTTCAAATAGCTCGTCGTATTTGGTCACGAACAGGTCAGGAGTTGAAGTGGAGACCCTTTGTTAGCCCACATCATAGCACTACTCCACTATCTATGATAGGTGGAGGGTATCCTTTATTTTGTGGTGAAATAACAAGAGCGCATGGAGGAATTTTA
>JANQSX010000149.1 GCA_028279085.1 Bdellovibrionales bacterium | reverse complement strand
CTGTTCGCACACTTTTAAAATTATTATGACACAGATCAATGACTTCTAAAGAGGAACGTTGTTCATAAAAGAACCTATCCGGTAATTCTTTTAAATGATTGTTTCCAGCATAAAATCCTTTCAAAGCTTCAGGACCTTCCAATAAACCTGCCGGTAGATCTTCCAAAATATTTAGTTCCATATACACTTCCTTTAAGTTTTGAGTGTAGAAAAAAAGCCCTGCCGGCAAACTTCTAAAACGATTATTCCCTAAATAAATTTTCTCTACAGAATCCAGTCCGAAAAACACACATTTTGAAAGTCTTTCCAATTGGTTAAAATTCAAAAAAAGTATTTTAACAGAAGTTAATCCAAAGAAATCTCCCGACTTGAGAGTTGTTAGATCTTCACGGTAAGTGATACTCAATTTTGTAATACTTTTTAAATCCTCTTTTGTCACTTCACGGCAATCTTGTTTTTTTAACTGCGACATTATATGTTCCTTAACTTCCTTTGTTCTATCACATATATTGTATGACTCTATGCACTTTTCTGAATCTCCCGAATCTTCCGAATCTTTTTTATCTCTATCTCGTCGTCCTCTTCTACGAATTCCTTCCTCTTCTTCACCTGTGTCAGACACGGAAAGAATCTCAAAAGAAGAATCGGAGCAACTAAATAAAAATAAGCTGAAAAAATATATGAAAAAGCAGATGACAACTTTTTGAAACATGAAATCCCTTTCTTAAAAGATATTTTTTAAATTCTAAAAAAATACAAAGCTTTAATTTAAGATCTTTGATATAAAACATTTTACTTTTCACTTCTGATTATATCAAACTTGAATCTAAAAAAATTATCTCTCATAGTCCTGATTAAAAAAACATTAAGACTTTTATCTTGAGTCTTCAGGAATAGTTATTTGTATTACCGATCTAGCTTTGAGTATTCAACTTTATTCGGTATTTCCATAAAGACGAAAGCCCAGTTGAGACATGAAGTTTTAAACCGGATTAGTACAAGAAAACTTGGTCCATAAAATAATTAGTCTGCATAATTCATGATAAATATAGGAACATTTTAAAACCCTTTGAAAAACATACTAGTTTGAATATAAACTTTTCATTATAAGGTAGATTACTCTTGTAATATCTGAGAGTTCAAATGGGGGCCAAAACAAAAAAGCAGTATAAAAAACAAGAAACTTATTATGAAAAAATGGTTTTTAATTTTTTGTTTTCTTATTCAAACAAGTTGTTCTGAAGTTTCTTTCTCCGCACTTAAAACACCAGATGGAGATGAACTGACTGCTATGTTTTGCACACCAGATCGAATTAAATACTTAAATTTAAGTAAAGAGCTCTATAACTTAAGAGCACAGTTTAATACTCTGGAGTCAGAAATCAGTATTCTAAATGCAGAATATTATCGCTTAATAGCAAAAGGACAATTACCTACTGATTCAGGAAGATCTTCATTGAAAGATTTGAATGAACTCTCTAAGGAAAGTGAATCTCTGAAAGAAAACAGCAATCATTTGACAATAAAGCGAAATGATTTAAATGAAGAAATAAAGCGGTCCGGTTTATCAGAAAAACTACCGCAACTCATTCAAAATATAAAAGAGTCCATCGCATTAAATAAAGACAGTATTGAAGTAAACAATGAACGTATTAAAATTATTCAAAATATAAAAAATCTACTTGAAAATTCAGATTCATTTGACGCTCGCTCTGAAAAGATAACACTCAGTAAGTTAAAAGAAGAATGGTATGAAATAAGAGGAAAAATGCTTGATATCTCCGTTCATTTGGAGCGCTTTAAAGCAGAACGTTTCGGTTTTTCAGTTGATGTCTGCCATTTATTAAAAGAAGGGCGTCAGTTAACGAATCATGGAAAATCTTTGGCAGCCGAATTGAACGATTTAGTGGAGGAAGATACCCGCTTTGTGAAAAAATTTAATGTGCTGGTTATAGACAGCATAGACTTAACAAAAAAAAGAAGACAAGTAGAGAGAGAAGACAATTTCTCAAAAGCTATTTCCTATATCAATGAAGAAATTTCCAATATTCAAGATAGACTGGAAATTGCCAAAAGCCGTTTAGAAATCGCAGAAGAAATAGAGGAACTGCAAAAGAAGATTATAGATAGAGAGTTTCTCTAATAATGCGGCCTATACTTTTTATTTTAAACCCCTTATTTTGGGTTTTTGATGTTTAACACCTGGGCGGCTGAGTTGACTACCGAAGCAATCCTGGCAATTGATTGGATTCCCTCAGAAGAAAAACCGGATTTTTTTAATACCCGACTGTGGGCTTTAATACACATACCACAGCCGGAAAGCACGGAAACGGCTAGAGAATAAATTTCAAAATCAATTTTATCTACACCTGGATTGGCCATCGCTGTCATCCGTAATCTTGCTGGCAGGCTCTCAATTTCAGAATCCCCACTCAGGTGAACAAATCGATAATAGATGTTGTTCATAGCCATAAGGATAGAAGCAGTTTGAGCTGCCTGAATCTCATTTGAACTCAAATCAGATGAATTTTTTATAGCTGAAATCAAATCAGAATTTCCGGTGGTATAAGCGCAAGCTAAAGCCGCTCCTGAAATCTGATTTTGTTTTAGATCGGAAGCTTCTTCTTCATTGAGTACGAGACTCATGTTGATTTTTACATCTTTTGATAATTCGCCTATTTTTTCTTTAATATTTTCCAAAGTCATTTTTCACTCCTCCTTTTAAAAGACCTTTTATTTTCAGCCGGATCGTTTTGATAAGAAAGACCGGCATGGATAAATAATCTGATTCCTTGAACCTTCCTAACATTTCATCGGGAAAACTTCATTGAGAAATTTAAATTTGAATTGTCTCTTCTCCTTTTTCCCAGTTGCACGGACAGAGTTCACCTGTTTGAAGACTGTCCAGAATTCTTAAAACCTCTTCCGGACTTCGTCCCACACTGAAATCCGTGGCGTAAACAAAACGAATGATCCCTTGAGGGTCTATAATATATGTAGCCCTTTGGGAAACACCTTCTTTGGGGTCTAAGATACCCAGCTCCTCTGAGAGCTCCCGCTTAATGTCAGAAAGCATGGGAAAAGGCAGATGTTTTAAATCTTCATCGCTTTTACGCCAAGCTAGGTGAACAAATTCCGAGTCAATGCTAGCTGTAAGAATCTGAGCATCCCGATCCTGAAACTCTGAGTTGAGATTTGCAAAACCCTTGATCTCTGTTGGACAAACAAAAGTAAAATCCTTGGGATAAAAGAATAAGATAATCCATTGGCCCTTATATGTTTTGTTATTAATATCTTTAAAAGCTGTTTTCATTTCGTTGGAAACCACCGCTGTAAGTTGAAATTGTGGAAATTTTTCTCCAAGTCCTTTCATA
>JANQSX010000136.1 GCA_028279085.1 Bdellovibrionales bacterium | reverse complement strand
GCTATTTTATGAAAAATTTCAGCCCTCTCAAGAGGGCAGTTATCTATAATTAAAATGGCTCGGGAATTTTTTAGTTTCCTTAGATCGTCAAAGTCTGTTATATTTTCTGCAGAGCTATATAATACAAAACAAGATAAATCGGGTTGTTCCGTAGGGGGACGAAATACCTCCAAAGCTAATCTTGTTTTTCCTACGCCACTCACTCCAGTTAAATGTATCGCTCTTTTTGGTTCAGATAAGAGTTTATATATACTGTTTTTTTTACTTTCCAAATCTATATTATACATAAATTCAGATCTATAATCAGAATCTTCCCGACTCCAATCTTGCCATGAAATCCAAGGCCCCATAGTTTTATGGCATACTTCTTTTAGAAACCAAATAGCTAGAGGAGGAAAGTTATTTACCCAATTTGCTATTTTGTTTGCATCATAAAATTTAATTTTAATAAAATCAGGATTACTTCCTGATTTTATTATTGATTCCCGAAGTGCCTCCTCCCTTGCTTTAAGATGAACTCCTGACACAAGGTTAGTAGCACATAAAATATAAGCCCCTTTGTTTTTTATTACATTTTGAATTGCTGGCTTTAGGTTTTCATTTTCATCACATATTTCTTTTTTACACTCACTAGGTGTGACAGACCCTTTTTTTATTTGAAAACAGTTATAACGGTCAGGAAAGTAGTTTGTATAAGATGGACCTTGAGACCATTCCACCAAACCATCTTGTCCACCATCCTGTGCTGAAATATTTCCTGAAAAATGTACACTATTTTGAGGAATATTATATTGATTACATTCAAATAAAGATAACCGCTTGATGAGTTCAGCTATTTGTTCTGGAGAACACTTTTTTATATCATCAGGATCGACTGTAAATGGTCCTACCGCTGCATCATTCCTTCTTATTTGAGATTTGAAAAAATTTTCAACAAAATCCCTTTTATCCTTATTGATTTTAACTCCTGTAGCTTTTATTTTATCAAGAGCTGCTTGAGGGGATTTGAAATATACCCCTATTCTTTTTAAAGCATCTTTACCACTGGTTTTGTTATTTTCAATTCGGTAGATAGTGGCGGAAGACACATCAAATAGATCAGAAAATTCCCTGATTGAAAGTTTTAAATCTTTTCTAAATTTTTTTAATTGTTCACTTGAAAAAGTTTCCTCTTCTATTACCGGCACACAAATAAAAGAAGAAGGTCCTTTTTTTCCCAATGTTGCAAGTAACACCAAAGGATTTGTTTCAGAAGCACTAATTCCGACAGAACGACAGTATTCCTCATAGGCTGGATTCTGCTTTGAGGGTATCCGATCCGCAAAGGAGGGAAATAATTTTAAAGCAGTGTGCTTTTTCTTATTTAAAGGAAGATCCGGTCCCAGTGGTATAGGGTGACCTGTGTTTAGATAAGTTTCATCATATTGAAAAACAAACTTTCTTTTTTCCTGTCGCAATTGACCAACATATTGTCTTGTTTTCCGCTTTTCCAGGTAAACATCTATTGCCTTATACATCTTTAAAATCCCTTTTTATTGATTTTTTACAGTCCTCTAAGCGTTCGTTTAATAGTTTAATGAAAGCTTTTTTTCTTCTTTCTGAAATTTCAGAATTTTGTATTTCCTCTATTAGTAAAGGAAACTTATCCATTATTTTTTTAATAAATTTCTGACATGGTTTCTCGAGATTTAGTTTTTTAAACTCTCTTATATAATTTAACAGCTTTGGTTCTTTTGAATCAGAGGTCCAAATAGCCCCACTAGGGTTAAAATGAGCTAATAAAAACTCATCATCTTTTTGTATTCCCAAAAAAGAAGGGTTATCGTACATAGGGGCTAATTTTCTATTTTTCCCTGTGTCTATGATTCCCAAATTTCTTCCATGTCGGTCATGGTTCCCGACAAAAGCGTCAAAAAGACAAATCTCAACAAACCTTTCTACATCAGCCAATTTTCCGGTTTGCTCTTTGATTACATTTACTATATTTTCACAGTTGTGATTTTTTTCACCTTTAGGTAAGTATTTATAGATATGGTTTAAATTACCCACATAATCTTGCATAAAGTCTTTTGTTACGAATGTTATCGGCTCTTGCTCATACTTTCTCTGTGATTCTTTTTCATTTATGGATTGTACTTGATCTATTTCTATAGCTCCTTGGTATCTTATCAGATAATACTTGGGTACATTTAAACCGAGTAGGGAAGCTATTTTATTACAAACATATTCTGTGGCTGGCAAATCAGGATATTGTGATTCCTGTACCTTTAGGATATACTGTCTGGAACCTAGCTTGGCAGAGTATTTGTGATACCGACCATGATAAAAACTATCTGTTATTTTTTCTATACTTGAATGGCCCGAAGAATAATGAGTGGACTTTTTGAGATCCAGATCACTAAATTCCGACAAATCTGTTAACTCAAACCATTCTAAAAAACAGTTAGCGTGGAGTCCGTAAACACTCTCGCCTTTTATAGCTGTTTGACATTTAAAACATCTCATAATATATTCAGAATACTACAAAAAAATTTTGTAGTCAATATACTATAAAATATGTTTAAATCGTTAAAAAAGGAGGAAATAAGGCAATTTTAATGTACTTTTTAGCACTTTTTTATACCTTTGTACAAAAAATATGATGAATTTTTTAATGTCTTCCTTTTCAAATCGTGAATTAGCAGCTGGATACTGGCTCTTATCCTGTGCCTTTTTACTGCTGTTACGAAAAGACATTCGCCAGTCATGTGGTGACATTATTAAAACAATTTGCTCACCAGTTCTTTTACAAATATTTCTTCTCCTAATTTTTAATGTTTGGCTCATTTGTTGGGCACTCAACCAATTTGGATGGTGGCAAGCAGATCAAAGAAAGTCCACAATATTTTGGTATTTTTTGACAGGCGTAGTTTTATTATGTCGTGGAATTAAGTCTAAAGAAGATGATAATTTTTTTAAAAAAACTATTTTTGATAACTTTAAGGTTATAATAATTTTTGAATTTATCGTAGTTGCGTATTCATTCTCACTACTCACAGAAATTATTATTTTTCCATTTATTGTTTTTATTAGCATACTTTATAGGATATCTGAAAGCAAAAAAGAACTTAAACCTGTTAAAAATATATTTGGAGGCTTATTATCTATCTATACTATAGCTGTCGCCTGGCATTCGATTTCAACAATCTATAAAGAACCAACAATGTTCTGGAATACAACAACTGCTAGAGATTTTATGCTACCTGTTTTCTTAAGTATTGGCTGTCTTCCATGTTTCTATTTAGTATTTTTATGGAAACATATTGAGCAATTTAATATTATAATGAAGCAAAAAGACTATCACACTGACGATATACGGAGATACGCAAAGAGGAGGTTTTGTTTAGCTTTTTGTTTACGCCCTTGGCTTCTATATCGAGCTGCCCGCCAGTTTGATTTTCTACAACCTAAAAATAGAAAGGACATTAAAAGTATAGTACAAGAAATAAAAACTTATGAACGATTAAAGAATAACCCTCCTAAAGTTAAAATAGAAGACGGATGGAGCCCATACTTAGCGGTTAAATTTTTATCTGATTTTGGTTTTAAAACAGATGACTATCACAGTTATAATAATCCTGAGTGGGAGGCAACCTCTAATCCTATAAATGCTAATGACCATCATATGTTATTTAATCAAATTACTTACTACATTGAAGGGACAGAGGATTTTGCAACAAAACTAAAACTTAGGCTTCATATTCGCTATAAAAACAGTTCTGCAGAAAGTTTAAAAACACTCAATAAGATTTCATC
>JANQSX010000135.1 GCA_028279085.1 Bdellovibrionales bacterium | reverse complement strand
CGTCATTCCGGCGTAGGCCGGAATCAGCCGCTCCGTGTTCAAAGCCGCACTCGTTTTAAACCGGTTTTGGCTGAAGAGATAGACACTATGAAAAGTAATTTTCTGGATTCCGGATCAAAGCCTGCCCCCGCGTAGGTGGGGGTTCAAAATAGCAGGGTGTTTAAATATGAAAACAGGTAATAGTCAAGTTAGAGAGCCTTATTGTTCTTATTCGCTTTCCGGATTAAATAGCTGGAAAGTAGGGGGGAAAGCGGATTTTTTTTGTCAGCCGGAAAATAAAGAAGAAATTTTTTATTATTTACAATGGGCAAGAAAACAAAATAGGCTCGTCACTTTTTTGGGAGGAGGAACTAATGTTCTGATTAGTGATAAAGGAATAGAAGGTTTAGTTATAGGGCTGCAAAAACTTAAAACTTTCAGAGAATGGGAAGAAGCGGATCGTTTACATATTAACGCTTTAGCGGGTGTTTCCAAATCGCAAATCATGCAAATTTTTTTAAAACACAAACTAGCTCCGGCTTTGTTCTTATGTGGTCTGCCAGGGGATGTAGGTGGTGGCGTGGTAATGAACGCGGGTGTGGGGCAGGATATTTTTCCTAAAGAATTTAAAGATATTGTGGATTGGATAAGAGTAATTAAGGAAGATAAAATTGTTTTAATTAAAAAAGAAGAAATAAAGTGGGAATATCGTTTAAGTAAAGGTTGGGGGCCTGGTTTAATTTATGAAGTGGGTATGAGTTGGCCGGTGGAACCTTTACCGGATGTACAAGAGCGTTTAAAAAATATGGCTTTGAAAAGAACTCAAAGTCAGCCTTTACAATCCGCCAGTTGTGGTTCCGTATTTAAAAATCCTTTGACGGGAGAAAAATCAGGAGCCCTTATTGAGCAGTGTGGGCTAAAAGGGTATCAAATTGGTCAAGCTTGCATTTCAAAAAAGCACGCTAACTTTATTGTTAATATGGGTGGAGCTACAGCCATAGATATTCACCAGCTCATTCAATATACCCGTAAGACAGTGCAAGAAAAATACAATATTTTATTAGAACCGGAAGTAAAATATTTAGGTCGATGGGATGACAATTAATGAGAGTTCTATTCTTTAAAAATGCCACTGTATACCTAAGTTAAGGTACGTTCTGAATTTTTCTATATCAATGTTTTCACCAATTACTGCATAGTGAGCCATACCTAATCTTACAAAAAGGGCGTATGAATTGGAAATAAATGTTTTTAAATAAGGCCCTAATTCAAGACCTCCACTTACTCTCCATGGTTTTTCTGATGCACTAGTGTAGGCAATACTAGCTAATAATGTAATGTCCACTCCTGGGACCCAGTGCCGACCTTTCATAAAACTGTATCCATATCGAAATAGTAAACCGCCGTTATCTACTAATTTAACACCTGCTTCAAAAAAACTTTGTTCTGAAATTTTACCTCCAAATGTAATATTCGTTACTATCGCATCAACTGTAAAGTTATCTAGAGGAATTGCCTCTCCTCCCAAGCTAATAGAGAAAAATCCTGTTTTTTCCGATTCTACTTTTAGCATTGATTCTGTTTGTGGTATGGACTCCGCTTGTGGTATAGATTCCGCTTGTGGCATTGATTCTGCTTGCGCATAGAGTCCTATAAAAAGTATAGATAATAATATTTTTTTCATAATAACCACCTTCCTTGTTCTGTTAGTGTTTAATAAAAAACTGACATGGAGCAGTTTATGTTGTCAAGCATGATGTAAAAACTACATTAGTTAATTATTGAAAATAAAAATGTTTTTTTAAAGAGATAAATTAAATATCGTTTTTTGTAGCACTTTTCATAAGGCTTTTAGTGTGGTTAATCCATTGTCTGGCTATTTTGATTTTTTGTCCTGTCGCTTTGGTATTAATAACTTGTTCAAAAGATTTTATAGCTTGTTCATATGCTTTTAATTGGAAGTGAGCAACTCCCATAGAAATATAAATATGTTCAGGATGTTTTATACCGCCTTTTTTAAGAGCATTGGTGAAGTTATCTACTACGGCGTTCCACTCTCTATTTTGCATATAAATTCGTCCAAGCTTTGCAAATATTTTTCCGTCTTCAGCTAAAGGGGCGGATAGTTGATAAGCTTTTAAAGCTTTTTTTGTTTCTTCCGCTCTATGCCAGCAGTCTCCTAAAATTTCATAATTTCTTTGAGTAGGCTTAACCTTTTTAAGGTTTATGGATTTTTCAATTAAGAAACCGGCTTTGAAGGGGAGTCCTTGATACATTAGAAGACTGGCTAAATGCACAATCTCTTGTTCTTTTTCCAAAAAGTCCATTTTATAAGCTAGATCCAAAGTAGCTAAAGCTTTATTATCTTTATTGATATTTAGATAAACAGCAGACAGTTGTTTCCAATATTTTTTCTTATTAGGATAAGAGGCGGTTAGTGTTGTGAGCAGACGAGCGGCCGGTACATATTTTTCCATTTCAAGATTGAGAGCCGCTCCAAAAGCTAACCAATTTTCTTTTGGATTTTTTGTAGATTGAATAGCTTTCATTACTAATTCTAAAGCTT
>JANQSX010000126.1 GCA_028279085.1 Bdellovibrionales bacterium | reverse complement strand
CATATAGCGGCCCAACACAATAAGATGTTCAATACTTAATACAATCATTTGTCTGATAGTCTGAGTATCCCAAGAAGGAGCACCCATTTGTACAAGCATCTCCAAGCGCCAAAGGGCTTGTTTATGATCTTTAGCGTGAATAGTGCCAAGACTACCGCTGTGTCCGGTAGCTAAAGCCATTAATAGATCTTTCGCTTCTGTACCTCTAGCTTCTCCCATAACAATTCTGTCCGGTCTCATGCGAAGGCTTTGTCGAACTAGTTCACTTTGATCGATGTTGAGTAAAGTATCCGGGCTGTTACTGTTAGTGCGAGTAAAAAGTTTTGTGCTAAAAAAGTTAGGTAACAGTAGTTCACTGCTGTCTTCAATAGTTAGCACTCTTTCTGTTGGTGGAAGACATTGAAGACAAGCATTTAACACAGAGGTTTTTCCTGAACTGGTTGGCCCGACAATCAGCATATTACTTTTTTCCTGTAGAAGTTTTTCAATGAGCTTAATGCCTTTTTCCGGCGCCCAATCTTGATTTTTAAGAAGAGAAAAAGTCCAAGGGTTGTTGGGGTGTCTTCTAAAGCTTAAGTGAAAATCTTTATTTATGACTGGTGTACAGGCTACATGAATACGCCATCCTTTCCAGTTTCCATCCACAAAGGGTTGTTTTAAATTTAGCACGATGCCAGCCTCTTCTAAAATACGATGAATAAAATTTTGAAAAGTGAGATCAGAAAGGAAAGTATCCGGTAAAGGATGTAGTTTTCCTTTTTGTTCGTAAAATATATGATCTTTTCCATTGATAATAATTTCCGTATTATTTGTATTTTGTATGAGAGGTTCAATAGGTCCCAAACCAAATAGTTCATTAATAAAGCGGGAATAATAAGGGGAAGAGGAAAAGACTTTTAGTTGTTCCTTCATGGTATTTATATGAGATTTCGTTTCTGAGTTCTGAGGAGAATTAAGACTGGAAAAATCCACCTGTGGAAGTTCCTGAAGCTTTTTTAAAACATTAGTAAACACGGATTTTAAATTTGTGTTTGTTGGAGCTTTTTCCTGCATTGGTTCCTGTGTATTCATTGCCTTATTTCTTAGTTCTTAATAAAGAAGCGGTGATCAAAATACTTAATCGAGTGTGCTCTTTTATTTTTCCTTTAAAAGATAGTAAAGAACCGGCTAAAGGTAGGTGGGAAAGCACTAGAGGTGCGGAATGGCTTTTTCCTTTTTGCCTGCGAATTAATTTTGAAAGTAATAAACTTTGTCCGCTTTTCATAGTGATTGAGGAATGAATACGGCTGCTTTTTAAAGAGGGAGCGGATTGGGCGGAATGGGAATGATCCACTTCAGAAATTTCCGCTTCCGTACGAATATATATTGTATTCCTCCTGTCTGCCAAAGTTTCTAAATTCAGTCTTATTCCATAAGGTTTCCATCTAATACTTTGAGTGCCACTATCTGAATTAAAATGAGGTATAGGCACTTCACCACCGGAATGAAAATGAGACTTTTTTCCGCTTTCACTTAGTAAAACCGCTTCGGAAAAAATATGGGCCTTCCCTTTGTTTTCCATAGCTTTAAAATCGGAGAGCAATTGTTTAAAAAGACTTCCATCTAAAATGCGGTTGATTATTTTTTCACCCCAATCAATATGAGTTTGAAAAGAGTGGTTTGTACTGCTTTCCACCAGCAGGATTTTCAGCTTAATTAAAGGAGGGGTGGGGAGAAGAGAAGAATCTTTTTTAACAGTAATGCCAAAACTTTTTAATTGTGCTTGATAAAAATCTGATTTGTTATTGGGAACAAGTGCCGTTAATGGTTTTTGCCATAGGAGAATGAAAGGAGGAGAGTTTAGCTTGTTTGCTATTTTTTTTTGTATATAAGTTTGTAACTTTTGTCTTAGGAAAGGGTTTACTTTGGCTTCAAAAAGATAATTAAGATTGAGAGTTTGAGCGAGTTCTGAAAGATCTTTAAAATCTTTTACACGATGGAGTTCACCTGTTATGTGGATTTGATCTTTTACCAAACGAGCTTTTAATCCCATGCGCTGAGAGAGAAATTCATTTATAACGATAAGAGTGTTCTTTTTTTCTTCGTTTAAAACTTGAATAAGATAGAGACGGGAACCGAGATTAAGTAGAACTTCCCCCTCTTGTCGAGCTTGAATATTTAAGGAGGAGCCTCTATCCTGGACAGAGACGATTCCTGCTCTGTTAAGCCATATTTTTTCAAAATGAGGACTGGAAATATTTACACTTTCGCCTTTTTCTAAAATAATGGTTTTTTTTCGTTCCTTTTGTTGAGAATTGTCATTCCGGACTTGATCCGGAATCCAGGAATTAAATTGTTGCTTCTGTAAACTGAAAGCCCTACTAGGGCTTTCACTATTCTGAACTTGATTCAGAATCCAGAAGGTGTTTGTAGTTTTTTCTAGATTCCGGCCTACGCCGGAATAGTGAAAGCCATCAAAATGGCTTTCAGTTTTCAGAAATGGCATGCTTTTTCTGGATTCCGAATCAAGTTCGGAATGGCTATATACTTGATAAAAAGTTAAAAAAAACAAAATGGTAAAGCACAGGTTTTTCTCAGGAAAACTAAATTGTTTTAAGCTGATTTTATACATAACACCCTTTCTGTTTTAAAATGGTGTATGCAAAATCCGTTCTCATCCTGAATCAGAAGTGACAAACATTCTCTTTATTCCGGAAAAGTCCAAAATAAAGAAAGCCTGGTAAGGCTTTCTTACCCTTGAAGGCGGAAAGCTCTTAGAGAGCTTTCCGTTAAGTTTAGAGGAGCAGTAAAATAGATGATCTTCAAATTTGTACTAAGACAAGT
>JANQSX010000100.1 GCA_028279085.1 Bdellovibrionales bacterium | reverse complement strand
ATAGAGCACACGCTTGATAAGCGTGGGGTCAGAAGTTCAAGTCTTCTCAGGCCCACCATTGTCTTTTTAACTATTGAAATTACTTATATTTTTTTCTGCAAAAACTTTTTTTACGGGATTTTTACGGGATTTTTCAAAACGGCTGAGGATAACTTTTACTTATAGCGGACTGTCTTTAAAAATTGCAGAAGAAGTTTTCTCTCCTGTCTCTGAACTCAAAAGAGCCACAGTCTTTGCATACCTTTGAGTAACTTTCTGTTCTGTATGTCCAAGGCTGGCTTGAACAGCAGAAAGGTTTTTTGTCGTCATAAGTGCAATCGTTGCATAAGTATGACGGCAAATGTGAGTTGAACGCCAAGGTAAATCTAATGCTACAAAACCAGCATTAAAATTTGTCTGAACGGCGTTGTATATTAACAACTCCCCTTTCGGGTTTGCGAAAACCAAATCACTTACAGATTCCTTCTTCATTTCAGAAAGAATTTTATGTAATCTTTCTGGCAATGTTAAAAGCCTAACAGATTGAGTTGTCTTTGCTACCTCTTCCAAGAAGGGTCGCTTTGTTTGTTGATCCCAACGAACACGACGAATAACTCTGGCTATGTTTTCTTCCAAGTCTATCGCATCCCACTTAAGACCACAGGCTTCCCCTACCCTTGCCCCTGTAAGAAGCATAAAGGTAGCAAGTTGCCAATACACGGGATTCTTCCTGTTTTCTTTTAACCATTCCACCCACCTTCTCGCATCATCCGGTTTAATGAAATAGTCAGGTCTCCTTGGTGCATTGTGCTTATAGAAAATCATCTGTCTGTGCTTCTTAGTGATAGGAACATTAAAATCTTCATTTAGAAAATTCCTATACCAGTGTAAAACAGCACTCAAAAGTTTTAACTCATGGATAAAACTTTTACGGCCTTTGTTCTTGGCCGTAGGCTGTTTCTTAAGCCAGCTGATCCACTCTACAACTTTTATTCCCTTAAGCTCAGACATTTTCACATTTGCCAAGGGGCTATCATAAATATAAGGCAATTCCGACTGATAACCTTGAAGGGTGGATTTCATCATTCGGGTTTGAGCTTCTTCCCAAAACTTATCCACACACTCCTTAAGCAACATCTGGTCGTTAAGGCTTTGAGGGCTGAGAGTGAATCTGTGCTTTTCTTTTTCATGCCAGAAAACAGCTTCTCTTTTTGTAGTAAAGGTTTTCGTTGAAACACGCACACCTTCTACAAACACTTCAGCCTGATAATAAGTGACTGGTTTTTGATGTTTTTTGGATTTGTATCTTCTTTTGATTACTGCCATTGTGGTTTCTCCTTTTTGTTTAACCACTCTTGCAGACTCCCCGTAAGAAACCAGTTCCGTTTGCCAAGTTTGACTCGGGGAAGTTTCCCTTGAGCCACCCAGTTACGAATGGTTTGAGGAGCTAATCCGAAGATAACCGCCAATTCCTCTACCGTTATTAAATTGTCAAAGAGCATACCTGAAGACCTTGTGCGGCCACAGGCTTTCCTCTTTATTTTACTCTTGGTGGATTTCTTTGACAAGCCTGTATTTGAACGCTTCGCCTTAACAGATTTAGCAGACTTTTTATTAACCTGAATAGCTTTGGAAGACTCAGCAGTTTGAGCCAATTCTTTATCCTGAAAACCCAACTCCATTTGTTCTTTATTTTTTTTAGTTTTTCTCATAAACTCTCCTTCCGTTCTTAAAGCTCAAAATCCGCTTATTTTTTGAACCCCTTTAATTTATTTTTATTCCCATGAAGTTTGTCATTCCGGTTGATTGTCATTCCCATAATCTCGTCATTCCGGACTTGCTCCGGAATCCAGTTAAAAAATAACCTCCTTCCTCTGATGATTTTTGTCAGGCTGTGAAAGCGTCTTCGCCTCCAGCACCTTTCCTTTTTCCTCTATCACTCCTAAACAAAAGCAAATAGAAAAAGGGAAAGACAAACTCCGTTTAGTAAAAATTGTTATAGCCACTCCATACACAAACAAAACCCTACCTCTAAAAAAAACATCCTAAAAACCAAATCCACAAAAAATAAAAACAACTCCATCAATCAACCCAAACCTTTCACAGCCTGCAAAAATCATCACCTCAATTTCCAACTAACCAACCACCTAACTAACTTTAACTTCTACCCCACCTTAACTTACTTAACTTCTACCTCTCCGATTCTGACCACTGTCTCGAATACAGTATGGATGAGGGAGAGTGGTCAGAATCGGAGAGGTAGATTCTCCTTTTTTAAAAAATTCCAAATCCTATAAAAGCTTTCAAATTCAAGGCTTAAACTGTGTGCAGAAATAGGGAAATTGAGTTTTAGCCCTTTTACCCTATAGCTACCCTGTGAGCAGGGGTGTGTGCAGGCCATTTTCAAACTGTTCAGCACCTGCCCACACTGAGATTGATATATTATTTGAAAGATCATTTTTCTCTTTATTAAGGTCACCAGTTCCTCTCTTTTCTTTCTATAGCTTCTCTTGGCTCAGGCAATTTAAAGTCAGCTCTAAACACTTCCTTCAAAGTGGAATAAGCAAACTGGCAATCTCCCCATATTGCATACCTATTCCAAAGTCCAGACAAAGTTTCCCCAGCTGATCGATTTAAAACCACATACCAAACAAACCAAATCTTTTCCTTCTCTTTATATTGAGAAAAAATCTTCTTATATCTGGCTTTGGATTTAAGAGAGAGTTCCAGTTCTAAAGCTACAGCCTTCATCTCCCCTTCATGTTTTGTAATAAACAGACTATCTGGCACTATGGGAGGCTCATCCACATAGCTAAGAGAGTTTTCCCTTTTTTCATAGACAGACCTTGCTACTTCTTTTTTTAGGATATGCTCCGATGTCCAGCTTTCAGCTATTTTTAGCCTTTCAAGCTGTATTCTTATAGAAGAGATAGCTACATCATGCTGTAAGGTATTTTTGTTAATCATTTTGGTTTCAATATCATGTTTAAACAATGAAGCAGACTTTTTACTCAAAATCCAAGCCAGACCTCCATTGGGAAGTCCTTCTGAAGAAAATATAAAGCCTCTTTGTTTTAATAGCCTTAATCTTCTTAAAACAGTTCTTGTATTAATACCCTTAAAGATGAGTTCTCTAATTTGTTGTGTGGAAAGCACACCATAGCTTTCCAACTGTTCTAAAAGAAGCAAATCTCTTTCTGTGGGTTTTGGAGGGTTTACTTTTTTAGGATTATTCTGTTTGAAAATGTTTTTCTTTATGCCTATTGCAGAGTAAAGCTTATTTTCTTGTGTTGATAAATTCCTTCTGCCCTCAAGCCCCTCACGAAAGGGTGAAGGGGTGTTCGGGCAGGGGGAATTTTTGTTTTCTGAATTTTCTAAAATTTCTTCTGTTCTCTCAGACACTTTCAACCTCTTTAATTTATGTTTGCAATACCACCTTTTTTTGCAAACACACTTATTTTTAAAACCTAATGTCCAACTCCTTCTATAAACTCATTCATTGTTTTAATCGTCATTCCTATTTATCTGTCATCCCGGACTTGATCCGGAACCACTTCTTACCCCTTCATTAAATCCAACATAGCTTTTTTAGCCTGATGAGCAGACTGAAGCTCTGTTGCTGTTTCCTTTAAAGCCTGAAAGCTTGTTTTTAGCTCACCAAAACTTTCATCTAAGTTGTTTTGATTTGTTTGAACGTTCTCTGTAATGATTCTGTGTTCGGTATTTTTTAATTCAAGGTTTTGGATAGTTTCAAAAGTTTCTTCATTAAATTTTTCTATGTCTTTAATTCTTTCAAAACAAACTTTTAGTTTTTTATATAGAAAATCAAAAAAGAAAATTAAAGAGACTACAAATAAGAAAGAAATTATTATTAAAGCTTCAAAAATATTCATTGCTCTTCCCTCCTTAAACAAACTCACCTGGGGAGGCTGCCCGCAGTTTTTAACTGTTGAGTATATAAAATCAGCGATCAGAAAAAATCAAATAAAAAAATAATCTTTTTTATATAAGATATTGATTTTATTACGAGAACGAGAGGTTATAAACATATATAAACAACCACTAACGGTTATGAGCGGTTACCAGCGGTTACTAGCGGGATAAATTACAGACAATTTCATTTTTCATTTTTTATAAATAAAAAACTTCTTAACCAAAGATATATTTATAGATTTTAAAAAATATTCTAATAAAAGAGTCATTTCTATTCATGCAGAGAAATATTATATTTTTGAAGTTCATTTTTAGCTACTCTTAATTTATTCTCTGAAATTTCATCTTTTGATTTCTTAATCTCTGAAATTAAATAACTTTCCACTTCATAACGAAAAGGAATATAGCCTTTTTTATCATCCCCCTTTTTTAAAAACAAAAGCAATATTTCAGTTAAATCATCAGGGTTATGTTTTGAAACAGCATTTAGTGCTTCATTCCAATATAGAAAATAACCATCATCTGATCCTTCGATATCTTTTAATGTTTCTTTAATAAACTTAAAAAGATATTTTTTATAATTATCATAGTAAGATTCATTATGGTTTAAAACAAAGGAGAGCGACATAAACAAAGAAAGTTCCATACCTTTATTTGGATTTTCAAAGAGAAGTACCCAATAATCTTTTACTTCTTCAAAAAAATCAAAATCAGGTTCAGTCTTTTGTGTTTCTTCATTTTTATTTTCAATATCTTTATATATAGAAAAAGACACACATTCTTTTAGTTTGTTGGATTGACTCAATCCATTGGGTTTACCTATACAAATTTCTTTTAATAGTTCTTTAAAATCTTCGCTTTTGAAATCACCCCCAGATGAATGGTATTTCTCTCTAAACAAGGCATAATAAATAAACAAGTAAGCAAACTTCATTACATTGAACTTTTTAATAAAAGATAAAACTTTTTTTGCTTCTTCTTCGTTTAAATCTCTTATTATATCAAAAAGTGTGCCAATTCGTTTTAACAATTCACCAGGGTTGCATTTATTTTTCTCAATTTCTTTTTCAGTCTGTTCCAAAACAGTAAGAGCAAAAGCTTTGATTTCATTTCCTAAATCTGCTCCACATTCGTTTAATCTCTTGCGAGTGTTATAATAAGATAGTTCAGCAAGAGGTATAGTGGCAAAATGCCTTAAGTAATAATTGGGTTTTGGAAAACCCGACATTCTATCGGAAAGAGAACCGTCTAGATCCATTAAAACTTTTATCCAGGAGAATGCTTTTGTTAAATTTTTAAGAGATTTTTCATCCGCTTTATTAGAGTTGTAAATAATATAAGTCCTTATGGAATAGCATAAATGTGCTCGCATAGTTGATATAGTAAGACCTCCTTCCTCTCTCATTATCCGTTTGTGTAGTTCTTCGTTTTCACCACACGGATCAGTATCATTTATACATAGCTCTATAATATCTTCCGCTAGTTTTACATCATGTTCAACGGCCTGCTCTGCCAATTCCGCTATAGTACTTTTTAAGTATTGTGAGTGGCTTGCTCTTTCATAAAACCCTGTAAGATCATCTTTTATAAGACCTAATATTTTTTTAATAAATGAATCATTATTTTTGAAATGCATTGCTTCCTGTATAACACCAGCCAATTTATCCAGATCTGCTTTAGAAGAACTCTTGAATAATTTATCAAGGGTTGATGATTGTGAGCTTGAAGTTATATCCTCGTATAATAAGCCTCGGTTTTGAGATATATCAATTTGATCTTTTATTTCATTAAAAAAAATCTTTATATTCTGATTTTCTATTTTTCCCTCTAATACTCTTAATGCCTGTTCATATCTATACGATTTTTGGAACTCGTTATTCAAGAAAATTCTTTTCAAATCATCTTTAAATTGTAATTTTCCACCTTCTATAAGTTGAATAATAAGTTGAATTAAAAAATTGTTGTAAGTAATACCATCATTTGAATCTTTGTATAAAATTTTATTAATTATACGCTCTAAATAAATGTCTTTTATATCTGCTCTCTTGTATAGTTCATTTGCTACAACATCTTCCGTAAAAGGAAGCCCATCTTTAATCTCTATTATAAATTCTAAAGCTTTATAAAATTGATTATTTTCGTGACTCTCTTCAGAAGATTGTCTAACCTGTTTTAACAAAAAAGGAATAAAGCTTCTTTTGACAAAAATAGGATTTTGTTCATTATATTGTGAATAAATAATAGGTTTTAAATACTCCCAATCATTGGTTTGATCATAAAATTCATCTATACACTGAAATAAAAAATTTTCTATTGGTAAAACATGAAGATCGCAACGGCCTCCCGCACTTGAGTAGCCACCACCATCAAGTTCATAGCCTTCATATTCCGTATCACACTGTTTTTTATATATCCATTTAAATTGTTCGGACACTTTTTTAATTACTAATTTAAAATTGTTTTTAAAGTCCTGATTTATAAATTTCTCTATATAGTCATAATAGGGAATATTTTGAGATGTTAGCTCTTCCCTTTCTATTGTGAAGTTATGTATTCCAAATATAAAATCAACTCCTTTTTCGGTATAACCAAGTAAATTCTTAATCAGATGAGGGGATGTATTATATTTATAATTATCTATTCCATAGTTTGTGTAATTGCGTTTCCAATCAGGAAGAACCACTTTTAAAAAATTACTAATTTTATCTTTAAAATGACCTGAAATATTTTTTTTAGATATTTTGAGTAAAATCTTAAACACTCTATGACAATAAAAACTATCAAATTCGTATTTATAGATAGGGCTACTATCAGATTCATACCCATATATTTTAAAAATAAATTCTAAAATAATATTTAGATCATCTTGTTCTAGACTGTCCCTTTCTATATATCCTTCTAAAAGGTCTAAACTCTGAAAGAAATAAATTTGTTTTATTAAAATTTTATCAATAAACCATTTAATGCTTTTTAATGGAAAATTATTTTTTTTTAATTCATCTATTATATAAAAAATAGCTCGTATTCTACCGGATATAGGGGTGATGTATTTATTATCATTAAGTTGTTCAAATCCTTCTGCTGTTTTAATTTTTTCATTTATATTTTGTGCTATTGAACCTAAATCCTGATTTAAATTATACGATTCTGATTTTTGCATTTCCTCTTTATAAAACTCATTGAGAATATGTTTTATTTTTTGCTTTGAAAGTTCTTCGCCTTCAGCACTTGCATCTGTTATTTTGCTAGAAAAACGACCTATTATATTCTTTATATTTCCAACTGTATAAAAAAATGAATCCTCATAATGAAAACGATATATAATCATATTGTTTATTTGATCCTCATTTAACTCAACCAGGCTAATATGTTTTACAAATAAAATTTCCTCTCTGTTCCACTGAAGTAAAGGGTGATCTCCATACCTGTTTCTATACATATTTTTTACTGAATTAAAATCTTTATCTGAATTAAAAAAATAATTTTTTTTAAATTCACTTATTTTACTTTTACAATCATCCTTAAAAAAAGGGGCTACAATAAAAAAATTATCTTTATTGGAATAGCGACTAATGCCTTTTTCTACCTCTTTTTTTATTATACTTTTCACATCTCCTATTGTAAGAGGAGTATTCCAGTTCTTAACTTCAAAATCATAAAAAAAACTGGATTGATTAGATGTATCCCTACTAAAGAATAAAGTAAAATCCTCAAAATTATCTCCCTCCAGCTTGATTTTTAAAAAATCAGCATACCTATAATGATCCAACATATACAAAAGAGCAACCTTGTTTTGAAAACTGATTCCACTTTGATTGTGCTGACCTTTTTTTGACATCACTAAACTCCCAATTTAATAATAGCTTTATAAGTGTTTATAAATTCATCAATAAGCTTATCTATATCAATAGGCTTGTTTGCATCACTTATAGGTTGTTTATCTATAGATGACTGACTTATACAGTTTATTATAGCTTTGTTTATCTGATCCAACTGCTGTAGTGCTTTTTGTACCATACTATGATTTGTTATTTCATTATCATTTTTAATATGATTTTTTAAACCTGCAATAAACTGATCAACAACAAAGTTATGTCTCTCATCTTTTATCTTTCTAAGATTCCTCTCAACACCTTTTAAAAGAAACCTATAATACAGTTCTTTTTGATATATTTTTGGAGCATCCTCAAAGGACTGTACAGCTTTGGTATGATCACCATCTCTATAATATGCAATTCCATCCAAAAGTTGTGGTTTCTCAGAAAAGTTAAGCTTATCTACGGAAATTTTTATTACATGTCTTTTTTCTTCTTTTAGCTGAATTATTTCACTTTTTTTGTTATTTTTGGAGTCACTTTATTTAATATTGCTTCTACTACTTTCTTATCATATTCATCTATTCCAACCACTACTTTTTCTCTCCTGTTTTCACTTTCGCTCTTACTTATTTTCTTTTCTTCAATGCCGACATATAAAGTTCCACCCTCTGTGTTAGCAAAAGCGTAAACAGTTTTAAGTATCTTAAAATGCATTCTCTCCTTGATATGCTCTATCATTTCTTTAATTTCATTAAAATTTGACTTAAGTTTATATTCAAGATTTTGACCTTCGTTATTTTTATTCACAAACTTTCGCAACTCTATTTCAGTCATAAATAGTTCCTTTATTTGTGTTCTCACATTTCGTTAATTTTTTGTTAGATTTTCCTCTATAACGTTTATCAAAACTTTCACTACATTAAGGTATCTTTTGCCTTTATTTAAATAAATTATTGCTTCATTCCTATAACTCGCTCATATATCTCAGTAGCAGAAATCTCTTTTATTTTTTCTCCATTATCTTTGTCTAAAATAAACACCTTTCCACATCTCCACTTTGGACGCTTATACTGATTTAATTTTCCATGATCAAAATACCAATTTATAAAATGATCAACAGATTTACAGTATAATATTAATCTATCTATTATTGTTTCTTTATCATCTGTAGTATAACAATGGCAGTATTTGTCGTTCGAACCAAAAAATGCCAGGTGAACTAATTCACAATCCATTAAATCACCACTTGGTTTTAGTTTTCCACATATTGTAGCTATTTGTTTTTCAATACCTTCCGCTTGTTCTCCTTCTACAATTTGCCCTCTTTTTTCCTGAAAGATTTTACATATTAATCTAAGACTTCCCATGTTTCGTTTTTGACAAATAATTCCTAAAATAATATCAGCAAATGTATTTATAACTTGTTTTTCATCTTCAATAGAAAGTTTAGAAATGTTTATTTGAGATAATCTGTCTAAAAATAGGTTATCAATTAAACCCTCATATATAGATTCAACACCTTCAATATATCTATTAATACACTTTAAGCCTTGCTCGTTTAGATATTCTAATTCTTCTTGATCCCTTTTTCTTTCCAATTTTCTTTTCAGAGAGTGCTTGGGTATTTTTGTATAAATTCTATTTTTCAAACTAGGTATAAATTCACATATTTCTTCATAAGAATGAAATAGGTATTTACTTAATTTTTTATTCTTGTGTTCCATATCAAAAATATCTAACTTTGTAAATCCAGCAAATTCCAGTAACCCAAAAGCAGTGAGCCTTTGTATGCTTTTTCCGGTAAGCTGATTTACATTATCTTGAAAAGGCTCATATCCTTTCTTTGACATTTTTCCCCTTACACATTGATCGAAAAATACATAAGAATTAATTTGCTCTTCCATCAACTCTACCCCATAGATTTTTTATACATTTAACTATCTGCATTTCCTAATAATTGAATTTTCCTTTTCAACTTATCTCTATTACAATCATTTCTTGTAATGATCGTTTTAATTTGTGAATCAGAAAACCCTATTCTCATCAAGAGCGTTATTTGAAAAATCACTTCTAATTTCAAACATGCATCAAATAGTTCTCTTCCCTTCAATGCTTTATTTTCTTTCTTTGGATTATAATGAGTAAAATAATGTCGTGTGCATACAATATTTTTAACTAATTGTTCTTCATTATAAATACATATCCATTGTTTCAGTGGTTTTATAGTTGCTTTTAATACATCTTCTGTTGATGGATATTCATTACAAGAAAATATTTTTTGATAATATGCCTCCAAAGATTGAATTAACGTTAAAAACTTATTTTCTAAAAACTTTTGCTCATCTGTTTGAGTTGATAAATATAATTCTAAAGCCGGAAAAGTCTGATCATATAATTTTATCCAATTTTGTAATATTCGTTCCATATCATTCTTAACTAAATCAAATCTAAATAAAGGCCAAACAATTTTTGGAGTTGTTTTTACGAATGGACGACTTCGATAAAATAACTGTATATACTGTGGCACCTGTATGTCTTCAAACCTTAACTTCAATCTATCTGATGTAATTGTCACATTATTTATGCAGACCAAATCATCCATAGCAAAATATAAAAAGATATTTATCTTTCGTGCTATCTCAATAAATGCTTTTATACTCTGTTCTTCCAGTGAAACTATTTTACAAAAAATCTTCTCTGTAACTTGTCTATTTGATAAGTCTCTATTACATTTAAAGTAAAACGAAAAGCTAAAATGATTATTAACCTTATAATCAATCTCCTTTGGTAATTTATATTCAATACTATGATTTGTCTTTATACCACTATATGTTATCCATTGATGTAGTCCTTCCATAAAAAAACAAAATGTATTGAACTGAGGTTTTTCATTTTCTTCATATTGAACACCAACAAAAGCTTTTTCTACAGAAAAAACAAATTTCTGAACTCCAGTGCTGGTACTACTTTTATAGCACGAACAATTATCTAAAGTAATAAAATCAAATTTTTTAACTTCTTCAATTATCTCGACTGTTCCAACTATACGAGGTAATATGTCACCAATTTTAAATTCTGTAGATAGAGCTTCAAATGACTCCAACTCTATAAATAACTCCAATTCTATTCTTCCACCATTTTCAATAGATAATCTTCCTGGTATTTTATCTTTTTTATCTAAATGAACATCACTAACATTTGAAGGAATCCAAAAGAAACCAAATTTCCTATACTCTTCTTTTATTCTCATACCTTTAATCTTTGATAAATTTTATTTTCCTCGGCATTTCTTATATCTTTTTAGCTACTAAATGAACACTACTCATTTTTTACTAATTCTCCTTTTATTTCTCTATCTTTTCTTTGTCTTGATAATTCATTGTCATAAAATAACTTATAAAGCTCATCAGATTTAAAAATATCTTTCTCGCGATAATTTGTTACATATTTATCATGCAAACGACTCCAGAATTCCCTTTCCACACTTTTTATAAAACATAGATATCCTTGGATATGCTGTTTCTTTTCTTTGTGTTTTCCTTTTTCATAATCTCTTAATAGCTTTTTTATATAATTCTTTTTATTCCTTCCTATAGATATTCTTCCATTCGGAGTGAGATACAAACCTGTTATCTTTCTTTGACCTTTTTTTGACATGTGAATAATTTTTTTATCATTAATCCGTAAATTAGATGGATAAGGTATTGTTGCTATAACTTCCCTCACCTTATTCTCTATGCTATGTAATTTATCAGCTTCATTATGAGAAAAGGTGAGATCATCAACATATCTTGTATATTTCATTCCTAAAGAATCGCTATATTTTGACATCTTCTCATCAAAAAAATAAAGGAGAATATTTGATATTAATGGGGAGGTACTAGCCCCTATCGGTAATGAATAATCATTTTTTATTAAAGAATCATCTTTAAAAGAGATATCACAAATAAATTCTGAATATATACTAAATTTTTCATCCAATATTTTTACATCTTTTAAATATTTAAGAAAATCATTTCTTTTTATGGAATGAAAAAAATATTTAAAATCTATTTTTAGAATAAATTGATTTTTAGAATGATTTTCTACATTTTTTCTTATATTATTCTTTTCTACAAAACCCATAGCAGATTTATGAACAGGAAATATATGTCTATCATTCAATATTCTTGTTCTTAATGTTTTTTGTAATATATCTAATTGTTCTTTTGGCTTTTTATAACCTCCAGAAGAATGTTTATAATATGAGTATGAGAAATAATCCTCATCTGCAAATTGTTTCATATATTTCAATAAAATTGAACTACTTTCTAATTTAGAAACGATTTGATTAAAAATCTTTTTTTCACAATCTATATTCCGTAATAGCCCTTTATCACTAATTAAGTTGTCATTTCTTACCACACTTAAAAACTTCTCATCTTTAAAACTATGTTCTTTAATTATTAAACCTAAAGCTAGTAATATTTTTAAATGATTATCTATTTTTTCTCCATATTTTTTCAATTCATGAGCTTTGTTCAGCTCATTCAGTATTTCTTCCTTCGTTTTCCAATTACAAAGGATCTTTAAAAGAAAAAAATATAAAGCCTTTGGATTATCTTTTCGTGTATCTATTTGATGGCCTATCCAAT
>JANQSX010000115.1 GCA_028279085.1 Bdellovibrionales bacterium | reverse complement strand
TGGACCGTTTCACTGCCGCTCACCTGAAAACTTTCTTTTTGTGTCGCCCCTTCATCAAAAGCTATCACCCAACTCCCTTTAAAATAAATAGCGTTAGTTAAAATAACCCGCATAAGCGGGCCTAGCGCACCTGGCTTAATAGCATCTTTAATTTTCCCTCTAGTTTCTTCTTCTATCCAATCATTAATAGTGGTGCGGCTTTTTTCTGTTTCGTTTACAAAATCCAGATTATTTAAACGACCTCCATAATATTCAGATATCACTTTTGTTACTTCATCTAACAAAGGATAATTTTTTTGAACCCATAAAGCATTGGCTGTACTAAGAGTATAGTCAGACTGATTTTTATTTAATTCATTGTAAACCGCCGCTACAGAGGATCGGCGAACATTATCATTTTCCGGAAAATGAAATACTGATCTTATTTCCTGAGCCGTCTCCTCTTTAGCTCCTTCGTAAGTCATACTTAAAGCCGTAGAAATACTATAAGGAGAAAAGAAGATATTTTTTCCCGATTCTTTGTCTTTTAAATGAGAATAAAATTCCAAAGCGAACTGATTGTTAGTATTAATTAGTGATGTTTTACCTTCAGGGGTAGCACCTGAATCATTTAAAGTTTGAGAGGATGGTCCTCCAACAGAGCAAGTACAGCATTGTAAAAATAAAACAAAAACAACAAAAGCATATATAACTTTTTTAAAGAAAAATAATTTTTTCTTTAAAAAAGTGAACATAGAATTTATTTTCATATTACTTCCTCCTTCGTCATTCCGGCGTAGGCCGGAATCTAATCAAATAAAACCAATTCCTGATGAGCCGTAACCTGCTCCCCTTCTTTCACTTTGATCAGTTTTACAACCGCTTTAACAGGTGATTTAATAGTGTACTCCATTTTCATAGAAGATAGAACCACTAAAGTTTGATTTTCCTTTACTTTCATCCCTGGAGTAATAAAAACCTTTACAATTTGCCCAGGCATGGGAGATAACACGCTTTTTTGTTCTATAGCTTCCGGTTTTTCTTCAGAAGCAGAGGTTTTCTTCACTATTTTCTTATTTATAACAAAAACCCGACCTCGGAAGTGAAACCAGATATGATTATTCTCTTCTTCCGCTTTTATCCGAAAAAATTGATTTCCATCTGGTACTTCTATATTTCTCATTGTCATATAATAATTCAAAAGTAAGCTACTAGCTAATTAAAAAACTGCCAAGGGTTAAACGGATTTTCCGACAAATCTTCAGAAGAGGGACTTTGACGAATAGAAAAGAATTGACGAAGATGAGAGATAATCTTTGGATCCACTGATTCCAATTCCTCTTCTTTCCAGGAAGGTAAAAACACCTTTTCCACAAAATTGGTATCCATTTCCCCTTTAATAAAAGCTTCATGAGAAATAATATCTTGTAAAAAATTTATATTGGTTTTTAAACCAAAAATTATTGTTTCTTCTAGAGCCTGCTTCATCTTTGTTAAAGCCCGTATGCGATTTTCTTCCCAAACAATAAGTTTTCCCAGCATGGCATCGTAAAAACCAGGCACCTCATCTTGAGATTCATAACCCATGTCAAATCGACGGTTTACTCCTTGGGGAAATTCACAAGTTCCCAATTTACCAAAAAGTGGTATTTGTTTTTTCATATCCTCTGCATAAATGCGACATTGAATACTATGTCCCCTTGGTGTAAAGGATTTTTGTATAAAAGGCGATTGACCTTGAGCGGTTAAAATTTGTGCCCGGATTAAATCTATCCCCAATATCATTTCCGTTACAGGACACTCCACTTGAATACGAGGATTAACCTCCATGAAATAAAACTTTCCTTCCTGGTATAAAAACTCCACTGTACCGGCCTGTAAATATCCAACAGATTCCAAAAGTTCTATAGCTGCTGAAGTCATCTCTTGTTTAATCGCCTGAGACAAACAAGAAGGCGCTTCTTCTATAATCTTTTGATGTTTTCTTTGAATGGAACAATCTCGATCAAATAAATGAAATACAGCTCCTGAAGCATCAGCAAAAACCTGCACTTCCACATGACGAGCCGAAGGTAAGTATTTTTCAATAAATATTTCAGAAGAACCAAAAGCGGATTTTGTTTCTCTTCTGGCAGACGCTAAAGCTTCCGGCCATTCTTCTTCAGAAGAAACCACTCTCAACCCCCGACCTCCTCCTCCTCCAGTAGATTTAATCATTACTGGAAAACCAATTTTACAAGCTTCCTCAAGCAACTCATCCGTATTGCTATTTTTCCCGGTATAAGCCGGCAAAACCGGAAGACCACACTTCATAGCCTGTTTACGGGCAAGTGCTTTATTCCCGAAAAGCTCAAGGCAGTTCACCGGAGGACCAATAAATATTAAACCTTTTTCCTGACAAGCTGTAGCTATCTCTGTGTTCTCAGATAAAAATCCATAACCAGGATGAATAGCATCCGCTCCAGTGCTTAAAGCTCCTTCTATAACAGCGGAAATATTTAAGTAACTCTGCTTCACTTCCGCCGGACCTATACAAATTTTTTCCGGACTAAGCCGATAAGCCAAACTATTTTTATCGGCAGCCGAATAAAGCAACACAGGTTTTATTCCCATTTCCTTACAAAGAGAAATCAGTCGCACAGCTATTTCCCCCCGATTAGCAATGGCTAATTTCTTAATTGACTTAGTTGAATTAAAACTGCTTTTCATATCAATATCTCGTTGTCACTATAAGAAAATATTTTTTCTCTGTTTTTTAATCATTACTGTTTTTTTGAACCTGCCTTAAGTAAAAAATTAATTCTTTTTCGTGCAGAATCTGTTTTTCTAGCTTCACTAATAAGCTTTACAGAGCCAACTTTTACTTGAGAAACAGGAAGAGTATAGATAGAGTTAAGCCAGGCTTTTGTTTGGGATACAGCAACGGTATCCAATTCTTTAAAGCTTCGCAATAATTTTTTTAAAAACACATCGCATTCATCTTGAGTCCCGGTGAAATGGGAAAGACCAATTTCATAAGCTTTTTTTGCCGAAAAAGGAAGAGCGCTCAGCATAAGAAATCTAGCCTGGGAAAGACCGATTTTTCTAAGAACAAACGAGCTGATAATAGAAGGCACTAAACCCAGTTTGGTTTCACTAAAACGAAAATAAGAGTTTTCCTCTGTGATCACTACATCTGATACAGATAATAAACCTAAAGCCCCTCCCACAGCAAAACCATGAACTTGTGCTACAACCGGTAAAGAGCAAGACTCTATAGCGGAAAAAAGGAAGAATAAATTCTCCAGTTCCGTTCCGGTAAAGGCAGCTTCATCTTTTAGCCATTTTAAATCCGCTCCACTGCAAAAAGCCTTACCTTTGCCCGAGAAAACAAGAGCTTTTACAGAAGAGCCCCATTTCTTTTCTTTAAAAAAAGAAAGCAAAATTTTAACTAATTCCGGGTTCAGAGCGTTTCTTTTTTCCGGACGATTGAGTTTGATAAACACAACTTCTTCTTTTTCTTGAAACTCCACTACAGCACTCATTATTTAACTCCTCAGTAAAAGATCACATACGATAAATCCCTTTTGATTTTTCCTCTAAGGGAGCATAAAGGGCAGCATCCAATCCCAAAGCTAAAACTTTTCTAGTATCTACAGGATCAATTATTCCATCGTCCCAAAGACGCGCAGTAGAGTAATACGCTGAACTTTGTTTTTCATATTGTTCTTCCAAATCTTTTGCACGATAAATATTAGAGTCCTCTTTTTGTTTCTTACTGACCCCCTCTTTTAAATACCGGCTTTTAATGGATCTCAGAACTTGACCGGCTTGAGGTCCACCCATAACAGCAATACGAGCGGAAGGCCACATCCAAAGCTGGCGAGGCTGATAAGCCCTACCACACATTCCATAGTTGCCAGCACCATAAGAAGCTCCCACCATTACCGTAAATTTAGGGACTCGTGCCAAACTGACTGCCGTTACCATTTTTGCTCCTTGCTTTGTAATTCCTGCCCTTTCATATTCTTTACCCACCATAAAACCCATAATATTTTGTAAAAACAAAAGAGGAATACCTCTTTGATCACAAAGATCGATGAAGTGGGCCGCTTTTAAAGCGGATTCACTAAAAAGCACTCCATTATTAGCTAACAAACCCACAGGGTATCCACACAAATGGGCCCAACCTGTTATCAAAGTAGAACCATAATTTCTTTTAAACTCATGAAACTCAGAACCATCCACTAAACGAGCTATAATTTCTTTTATATCAAAAGCCGTTTTTAAATCGGATGAAACAATGCCATACATTTCCTGTGACGGATAAAGAGGTTCCTTGCTTTCCCGCCGAAGAAGCTTTTGTTTTTGACATATTCCCAGATGAGACACTATTTCACGTACTCTTTCCAAGGCCTGATCTTCGTTTTCAGCCACATAATCACTCACTCCGGACCTTGAGCTATGTAAATGCGCCCCCCCTAGTTCTTCCGCACTCACTTTTTCTCCTGTGGCCGCCTCTACCAGAGGAGGACCAGCTAAAAAAATAGTACCATTTCCTTTTACAATAATATTTTCATCAGCCATAGCCGGCACATAAGCCCCACCGGCTGTACAATGTCCAAAAACTACAGCAATCTGCGAAATCCCTCTGGCAGACATACGAGCTTGATTGTAAAAAATTCTGCCAAAGTGATCCCTATCAGGAAAAACCTCATCTTGATAATGTAAATAAGCCCCCCCGCTATCTACTAGGTAAACGCAAGGAAGCTTATTTTCCATAGCTATTTCCTGGGCACGTAAATGTTTTTTTATAGTAATAGGGAAATAAGTGCCCCCTTTAATCTGAGCATCG
>JANQSX010000073.1 GCA_028279085.1 Bdellovibrionales bacterium | reverse complement strand
TTTTTTACTAAGTAATTCCGATAAGAAAGAGGAATACTCTTCTCAGAAAATAAAACAAGCCCGTAAATTCAATATTCCAATTCTTAGCTGGAAGACTTTTCAAAAAAAAATAAAAGCTTAGAAATCAGAATTTTTAAGCCACTTCCCACAATGCTATAAAAAAGCACTTAATATTTTAATTTTACTACTCATCCATGGAAGAGCTTAATTGCAGGCTAATTTTAGGCACGTGAGCGCCTTTTACGGTTTTGAGCTTATTGGCCAAAACATTATCTGCTGCTTTTTGACAGATTTTCTCAAACTCCACATTCAAAGCCTTAATCGCTTCATCTGATGTTTTTAAACCACGAGTTTTAAATAGATCTTTTGTTTTTTTAACAATAATCAAAGACATTCTTTCTCTCCTTTTTTTTAATTTAAGTGAATTTCCCTATTTATTATAAAAAACCCGCGCCCTGTCCAGAAAGAAACAAGGTTTTTTACGCTTTTTTTAGCTTTTTTTTAAAAAAACAGCGATTTTTTTGATTTTTTGCCGATTTTTTATCTTTGAGAACCTCTACCTGAACCATTTCCTCTGCTAGTGCCTTTAGCTGATCATACAATCTCTGGTTATTTTACATTACCTCTACCTGAGCCACTTCCTCCGCTAGTTCCCCCGGCTCCCCTATCGTTTCCACCAGGAGGCTTAGAAATACGTCTTGCTCGGGATGAGTCTTGTGCTCCCACCGAAGGACTTAAAATAGCTACATGAGTAGCTGCCCTGTTACCATCCACCCAAGATTCATTTTGACCGGTACTTTTTGGAGCATTATCGCATTCAGGCCCTTTTGGAACACTTTCATAAGCAAATAAATTGAAAGAAAAAAAAGTAACAATTAAAAAAAAACTTAATTTTTTCATCTCAGACTCACTCCTTTTTATATAAATAAATTCAGTTTTTCTTATCGGTTTTTCTATGCATTTTATTAATTATTTTTTTAGATATTTTTAATTTTTTCAATCCATAAAAAAATAATTAATTCAATAAGTTACTATTTAGTTTTTACAAAATAAGAAACTTTAATTTCTGACCCCGGTTCTAAAGCTTCTTTAAACATCAGTTTATTTCCTTCCAACTTCCAATTTGTCTGACCTTTTCCTTTTATAAATTGCACCTGTATTTTTGGCAAAACGGGTGTTTCTTTTAACTTAACACTTTCCATAAAAATTCTTAAAAGGCGAGAAAGCTCTTCCAAAGCAGGCCCATAGTCCTCTTCACATAGGGAAATATTTTTCCCCTGGGTTAAGGAAGCTAATTCAGACACTTTTTCACCATATACAGTTTGTGGGGAGTGTTTTCTTTGTTGAGTCAAACATTGTTCATCTTGAATTAACAATCCGAAAGAATAAAAAGATTTTTTAGGAAATAATTTATTGAAAGTCTTTAGAACATCTGAAGCTTTAGTAGCTTGATTGGGATCCTCTACTCTCTCATCTTCATCTGTGACAATAAAACTGACAAAATCTGCTGATTCTCTTAATAGGGGAGTTTTACTCTGAGCTAAACGCTCTAAGCTAGAATTTAAAACCCGTAAAGGCTGCTCTAAGGAACCTTGACAATAAGGGGCTAAAGAACAATCATCACCTGATTTTCGTGTCAAAGTATCTTTAAACACATTGATATAATCTGGTGTTTGTGAGTTTAATTGTTGTTGATCCATTTTTTTCCCCTGGTATTCTAAGTGCATAAAATGTCCAAAAAAGGGATCATTTCCTGAATAATCCTCCCACTTGGAATGATCAAATATCTCCTCACCAGTATCAAGGTCTACACTATAATCATGATCTCCATGATCAGCCGTTGTAAAAAACATTTGCCACTGACTTTGATGAATCTGAGATATAAGAGATTCAAAAGCTTGACCTAAGCGAGACAGATCATTTGTCATGGAAGGAGAAACATCTAAAACAAATAAAAAATCAACAAGTTTGTCCTCTATTTTTTGCACATGAAAAGTTTCTGTCCTTTGTTCCACACAAATTTCCTGATCATTTACTGTTTTTTTTAAACATCCAATAGGAGAAGGCTCTGGATCCCCTCCCGTAGAAAAGTCTAAATCAGATTGGCAGGAAGAAAAAAAAATTAAACAGAAACAAAAAAAAACTGTTTTATATTGCTGTAAATGACTCATTTATGCTGATCTCATCATTATTTTATAATAATAAATCTACGGCTTAATAGTATCTTTATTAAAGATATTAAAAAATAAAAAAAGTTATTTACAGACTGAAGTACAGAAAATGTTTTATAAACAATTATTAACTGATTTTTCTCATTTATTCTACCGTCTTGAACTGAATTTAACTGTAGAAACTGACAGTTATTTTTTCCAATTTCCTATATTTTCAGAGAAGTATTGATTATTTTTTATTCTTCGTAACGATAGCTCACTTTTATTTGTGTTCCCGGTTTTATATCTCCTGAAAACACCAACTTTCTTCCATAAAGTTTCCATGAAATTTCAGGTTGATGTGGAGACAAAGACACTTGCACCGTATCAGGAATATAAAATATTTTTTGTAAGGTTAATGACTGCACTAAAGATCGTGTAATTTTTGATATATCTTTCAGTTCTCTACCATAATCCGATGAACAAAGGGATATATTGCGTCCACCCGTTAGCTCGGCCAACCTGGATACAATACGACCATAATCCGCACCTGAAAACCAACCTTTTTCATCTTCATAGCATTCCTTATCCTGTATGCTAATACTAAAACCAAACAATCGCTTTTTCTGTCCAGCAAACACTTTATTATATGTTTGAATGACCTGTTCTGCCGTTGTAGCATTGTGACTATCCGGTCTCCTTTCATCTTCATCAGTAATAATCAAAACAACTGTATCTGTATTTGGTTGAAAAAATTGTTTGTGTTTAGAATTTGTTTGATAACGGCTTATTGCCGCTTTAAGAGAACGTAAAGGTTGCTCGTTTACTCCATGACAATAAGGAGGGCGCTTACAATCTGAAGAGTTTTCCCTTGTAATAGTATCTTTAAAAATTTGTTCATATTCTTCCATATCGTGACTCAGAATAAATTGATTTAAAATTACACCATTCTTTTCTAAATTCATTAGTTTTCCAAAACGAGGAAGACTTCCATTGTAGTCTTTCCATTGTTCAGAAGAAATCTTATTAGTATTATGATCCCCATGATCGGCAGTAATAAAAGCTATCCTCCAGTTTTTATCTTGGATATAAGACAAAAGAGCTTCCATATTTTTACCGGTTTCTCTTAAATTATCATCCATGGAATCAGAAGCGTCTATCACAAGTAAAATTTCCAGATTATTTCTATTGGATATTTCAAAATATTCAGTCAAGTAACCAGGTTTATT
>JANQSX010000048.1 GCA_028279085.1 Bdellovibrionales bacterium | reverse complement strand
AAAGCAAAAATTAAGTATCATTCCAGAAAGCTAAACAATGTTTCCCATTTAAAGTCTTTCATTGTACAGTCCCGAACCGTAACAGCTAATCAATCGGTTTCTTACGGGCAAACATGGAAATCGAAAAAAAAATCACAGCTAGCGGTTGTATCTATGGGATATGCAGATGGCTTACCTTATAAATTATCCAATAAATCAGAAGTTTTATTTCGCGGGAAAAGAGTCCCGATTGTGGGTCGCATTTGTATGGATTTTTTTATAATAGATGTAACAGAAATCTGGGAAGGAAAAGAAATACAAAGAGGGGAGGAAGTGGTAATTTTCGGTCTTCAGCATGACAATTTTATATCTGTTCAAGAACAGGCGGAAAAAATAAACTCTATTCCTTATGAATTTTTAACCGGTTTAGGAAATCGAGTAAAAAAAATTTACATTAATAACAAAATGAAATAAAGGTAAAAACCTATGAACGTAAGTAAAAAAATATTCAAGAATGCTCTTGTGAGCGTCAGCAATAAAGAAGGCTTAGTGGATTTTATTCGTCCTTTAGCTGAGCAAAATATGCGAGTGGTTTCCACAGGAGGAACAGCTCATGAGCTAAAAAAAGCCGGCATCTCAGTTGTGGATGTAAGCCAACAAACAGGTTTCAGTGAGGTGATGGGAGGAAGAGTGAAATCTTTGCATCCTTATATTTATATGCCTCTCTTAGCGCGTCCTAACCATTCTGAAGATAAAAAAGTTCTAGAAGAAGCCGGCTTGTCCCATTTTGATTTAGTAGTCTGTAACCTATATCCTTTTTCAGAAAAAAAACAACAAGGAAAAAGTGATAAAGAATTAATAGAATGGATTGACGTTGGCGGTCCTTCCTTAATTCGAGCAGCCGCCAAAAATTTTGAACAAGTCACTGTATTATGTGATCCAGCAGATTATAAAGCTATTTTAGAAAGTAAAAAAAAACCCGGCTTAGAGCAAAGAAGACAACTGGCCGGGAAAGCTTTTTCTGTCTTAGCCCACTATAATTTTCAAATTGCCGAATGGATGAAAAAAGAAGATCTGTGGACAACAAATAAAGACATAAGTCTTTATGGACGATTTTATAAAAATCTACGTTACGGAGAAAACCCAGGGCAAAAAGCTCGTTGGTTTCAACTAGGTACAACAGGTCTTCAACAAGCCGTACTTCTCCAAGGAAAAGAACTATCTTTTAATAATATTTGTGATCTGAACTCAGCCATTTCCGTTATAAGAGAATTTGAAACTCCATCAGCAGTAGCTATAAAACATAATAATCCTTGTGGTCTTTCTTGTAACAAAACAATAGAAAGAGCAATAGAGCTATCTTTAAAAGCTGATCCGGTGAGTGTTTTTGGAGCTGTTATAGCTATAAATCGTCCGGTTTCTAAAGAAGCGGCTCAAGCTTTATGTTCTCTTTTTTTAGAAGCTATAGTGGCTCCCGATTACAGCCCTTCCGCTTTAGAACTGTTTAAATCAAAAAAGAAAAATCTACGTATAATGAAATGGCCGGATCTGATGACTCAGGAACTCAATCATATAAAGATCCACACAGTGGATGGAGGTTTATTAGTACAAGAAGGTCAGCAAAAGAGTGACATAAAAAAGTGGCAATATATAGGGGAAAAACCGGAACTTTCTATTCATTCTGAGTTATTGATGGCCTGGAAAGTATGTATCCATCTGAAAAGTAATGCTATCGCTTTAGTTTCAAACAACCAAACAGTCGGTTTAGGTATGGGGCAAGTTAATCGCCTATCAGCAGTAGAAACAGCTATTCAAAGGTGGAAAAAATTTCATCCGTCGATTCCTTCTCCCGTTATGGCCAGTGATGGTTTTTTCCCTTTTCCTGATTCCGTAGAATTAGCTGCTAAAGCAGGTATACAGTGGATTATCCAACCAGGAGGTTCAATTAGAGATCAAGAAATTATTTCCAAAGCTAAAAAATGGGCCGTCAATATGGTTTTTACAGGCCAAAGATGTTTTTCCCATTAGCTTGTTTTTAGGCGATGCAATAAAAAAGTGACAATAGAATTTGAATTGAAGACAATATATTTATGTCCAATCAAGAAGAAAAAAAATGGCTGATTAAGAATAACGATCAAATCACTGGGCCTTTTAGTGAATCAGAAGTGAAAGAACAGATAGAAAAAGGGCATATTTCCCCTTTTGCTAGTGTTTGTGAGCCAGGCCAGGAGTTCTGGGGTTTTATAGCTTCTTACTCTCAATTTTCTAGTCCTGGAGATAGGTATCAAATAACGCAGTTTACAAAAACACTAGGGTCTGACTTTGCAAAGGCCATGTCTTTATATGAAGCTACAAAAACACACGAGATTAATGCAGAACAACTCACATCTAATGAAAAACCCCCAACCACTTCAGAGGATGAAGAAGTAGTACCTTATAAGATAGTAACTGAAACTCCGGAACTAAAAGATCCTCCTCCCAGTAAAAAAACATTAAAGCCACTTTGGATTATCAGTCCACTTACTCTTATAGTTATTACTGTTGTTTCATTCCTTATTTTTAACCAACAAATCAAACCTAAAGAGGAAAGTGAATCAAGCACTGACCAAAATGGTTATATATATTTTTCTGTTGGTGATTACTCAAAGGCAATAGAAATCTTTAAAGAACAGGAAAAGAAAAATAAATTAAAACCAGAAGATAAACTACTATTACAAATTTTAAAATTTCAATTAAATGATGATATATCCCAAACTGAAAAAATAATAGATGTTAATACAGATATGGCCCCTGAAGAAAAAGAAATAATAGCGGCATTGGTACAGTTAAAAAATGGCAATTCAAAATCCGCCGAAGAGTCTTTTAATAATCTAATCATTCAAAATGATCACTCACAAGAAATAAAAAATATCTCTCTTGCCAATTTAGCCTTGTTATCCGCTAAACAGGGAAAGTGCAATTTTTTTAACCGTCATAGAAACAACCTGTCAAAACACACAAATTTAATACAATTTGCATTCTCCATGTGTCTTTTACAAGACAATAATTTACTCCCTACTCAACAGAAAAAAGCGGAAAATATTTTACAAAAAATAACACGTAAGCCAAAAGATTATTACCAAGAAGCTCTTGTAGGTCTGGCTTATATAAAACACAAAAATGGTGACCCAGTGTCACCTATAATTGAAAATCTACTGGATAGTAATCCTTATTTAACAGAGAATTATCATTACAGTATTTTTATTGACAGAAAAATCTATTCCTGGACTCAATTACTCCCTTTATGTAAAAAAATTTACTCCGCACAAAAAAACAATAAACTCTTTATATCTTTTTATTCTTATTGTTTAGTCCGTTCCCAAAACTATGAATTGGCACAACAGTTTATAAAACAAGCTAGTTTAAGTGATTCAAAAGACGTGCTCATTAAATCTGTTCATGCTTATATTACGGATATTATCAACTTGAAAGATTATTCAGCTCTCATTTTAGGTGATGCTATACAAGCTAACAATGATAGGAAATACATGTTACCTTACATTCTGCAAGCCCGTTTTTGTGAAAAAAAAGAAGACTGGGAATGTGCCATTCAAAACTGGAGCCTTGTTCTAAACGATACGCCTGACTCTCTATCCGGCTTAGGAGGAATTGCTTACGCCAAATACAACCAAGGTCATCACGCCGAAGCACAAGAATACGTCAACCGCGGTTTTGCATTGAACTCTGAAACTGCCTATAGTCCCTTGCTTTTTGTCTCAGCTATGCTTGAAAAAAACAATCCGGAACCAAGATAATTTTTAAAAAACATCTCTATTCAAATATCTTTTACACAGTAAGAGTAAAAATCTTTTTGGTAGTTACCAGGCTTGAGGTTAAAAAAAAAAGGAAATCGATTGTACCAGGAATATTTCCCCGGTTTTCCTGAACCAATGAGAGTAACAGTTTCTTGCGCTCTAGTCAGCGCTACATATAATAACCGATCCCATTCTTCCATTTCTGTGTTTTTTTGTTCTTCCTGAATTTTCTTGTGAAAAGACGATTTAATTCTTTTATCTTCCTCTTCGGATCTAACAGAGATAGCCCATTTGCCTGTTTCTTTGTCACCAACAAAATATTGAAACCCTTCCGTATGTCTAAAGCTAGAACATACTTTAACAAGAATAACATGTTTAAACTCCAGTCCTTTAGCTGCATGAACAGTCATTAGCTGAATACCGGAACTTTCAACAGCAGATACGGCATTTTGGGAGTAATCACTTTGATCCAGTTCTACCTTGAAACTGTCATAAAAGAGATGATCAGCAAAAGCAAATAAATTAGACACTCCTTTGGCTTCATAATCTTTTAAACAATAAATAAATTTCCAGAAATTAGCTTCACGCACCCCTGTTGAATCCTGATAGTAAGACAAATCAATAAACCCTAGGTTTTCAAGGGCGGATTGAAAGCTATTTACAATCCCTATTGTCTTTGCATTTTCAAAATAATAGTTCAGTGTTTGAATCACTGATTGAGCCTTAAATAAAGTTGGAAAATTTAAAACAGGATTTTTCATATCTATTGTAGTATATTTTTGCCCTTCATTAGTTATTTTTTTCATCGAACCTATCTGAAGAAAAAACTCCCAAAGGGATTGTCTATTCTTCGTATGAATCTTTTGTTGTATAACATCAGCTAATATTTGATCAGGAATACGACAATAAGGTGTTCTAAGCAAACCAATTAGATTTTCATCATGATGGGGATTTAAAATGAAATGAAATAAAAGCAAGGCATCAGTTACTTCTCTTCTTTTTTTAAAACTACCGGAGGAATGTAAATGAACAGGAATATTTTGTTTTTTTAAATATTGAGCTAGCTCCTGAAGCATTTTATTTTGTCTAGCTAATACAACTATTTCGGAGGGTTTTACCCCTTGTGTAAGTAAATTATTAATTCTATTCTCTGTTTCCAATAATTCACTTGTTTCCTTTTCTCTATCTTTTTGAGAAGATTTTATAAAAATGAAATGAGCCACCTTTTTTTCTTTTTTATAAGAATTATGTATTGTTTCCATCTTTTCAAATTTTTCATTAGGGAAAAAATCATTAAAAAACGCTACCAATTCAGGACATGAACGATAATTTTTTTTTAAATATTTCACCTGGGCCTGTTTCATACTTCTCATTTCTTGTTCTTTTTTTAAGAAAATAGAAGCATCCGCACCTCGAAAATAATAGATACTCTGCTGAGGATCTCCCACAATAAACATCTGACTGTTTTGACTAAGCTGATTCAAAATATTTTTTTGCAACTTACTGGTATCTTGGTACTCATCTAAAAACCAAAAATCCCATTTATGTTCTCTTAGATTTAAAACACCCCTTTCTTTTTGAAGAATTTCCATAGTAAATATCTCCAAATCATTTAGAGTGATCTGATTAAGTTCTTTTTTCTTCTGTAACTGCATTTGCAGAACCGCTTTCCCTAGTTTTTCCAAAACATTTGGTAAATGAACATACATATCCAAATAATTTTTTTCCTTCTGCAATTCCAACAATGCTTTTTGTTCTTTTTTACTGTTTTCTTTCAGTTCCCTTAAAATTTTCGCTTCCTTATCAAAAAGAATACTTTGTATTTCTTTTTTATTAACAGGACTATTATGTATAGTTGTTTGAATATGTAGAATGTAATGCTTTACAATCAGACTCAGTTCTTCAAAAGAGTAATGGTTTAGAAGTTCAGTCCCTATTTGTTTTTCCAGTAAAACATCCTGTAGTATAGATACAAACAACCTATTTGATTCTCTTTCACTGATTATTGTTACGCCTGGACTGAAACCGGCTTTATAACCATAGGTTTGAATAAAGCGATTAAAAATCCCATGAAGAGTGGAAATTTGAAGACGAGATGAATAGCTAATATATTGAATCAGAGCGGCATTTTGTAATTCAATAGCTTTTATTATCATACGTTCTTTAAGTTCACGAGTGGCCTTTCTGGTAAATGTACTCACTGCTACACGAGGAAATCTTTTATATTCCTTGTGATAATTCATCACACAAGCCATTAGTGTATTGATTAAAGCTGTTGTTTTACCCGTTCCGGCACCCGCTTTAATCAATTCCTGTTTGATAATTTTATGATTTAAAAGCGCTGATCGCTGCTCAGCCGTACCTGTGAGTAAATTTTTTTCAGAATGGGTAACAGTTAATTTAAATGGTTTGCGCGGCATATTTTTCTCCATCTGCATTTTATACAAAGGTTTTTTGTTTTAGGTTGAGCTTGAAAATTTCCATTGTAAATATTCAAAAGTAGATTATTTATTTTCTCATTTGTATTTTGTAAAATAGTTTCTTTTTGTTCTTTTGAAACTAATGATCTTTTTTTTGAGCTTCCTAGCAATTCAATATAAGCCGGCTCCTTGTTAGCTAATCCTTGATAATCAAAAATTTTATAACTTAAATAAAGAGCCGATTTCACAGGAAGAGGGGGTAAATCAGTTAATCCTCTCTCAAGGGCTTGTATATAGAAGGCCAATTGAAAATTCTGCTGAATTTCCCAGGAAGGAGCTGAAGCTCCGGTTGGAAGAGAATTTTTATAATCAATAATCTGGTATGATTGACCATCTGAATCAATATAATCTATTTTTCCTTTAAAAGAAATTTCACCCTTATTAGATTGGGATTTTACTCTAAAATCCCAATAGCAATGATATTGTTTTTCACAATATTTAGTTTTGTAATTATTAAATAAAATCTTTCTTTTTTGTTTTTCTTTTAAGAAAATCATTGCTTTTTTTAATAACCAGGATTTTTCTTTTTCCCAAATAACAGGATGGATCCCTGACTCTTTTACATTTTTCCGATTTAATTTTTCTGATTGCTGTTTTTCCCGGACTGGATATGAAGTGTGCTCAAAATTCAGAAAAGAAAAATCCTTTTGATTTAATTTGTTACTGGATTTTACTGTTTCTATTATTTGTAAAATATTTTTTTCAGAAACTTTCTCCTCCGGCATTGTTTGTAAAATTTCAAAGAGTTTGTGCACCATAACACCACGTTCTGTTGCTGGAATATCTATATCTTCTTCAACTCCATCCCATAAATGAAAAACTTTCCGGGCAGCAAATATAAAAGGACATTTAATATAATCATCTAGTGCAGAAGGAGATAAATTTTTTACAGACTTTTGATAAAAAGGTTTTATATATTCTTGATCTTCTATAATAGATTGTTCCATCAATTTTAATCGAGGTGATGGAATGTCAGTATGAGATAAAATGTTTTTTATAGAAGATCTTCTTTGCTGTTGATCCCATATCGTCGATCCTGGCGTATCAAAATGATGTATATTTTTTTTACGCTCCATAGCTTTTTCCAACCAAAAACAGGAAGGATTTAAAGGAGTCCCTAAAAAATCTGTGGAAGAAAAAGATAAAACAAGCTCTTTATGTCCTTGATGAATAAAATGAGATATAATACGTTCCTGTTTATCCAGTGGTTCCGATTTTATAAAAAAACCAAGATTTTCCGTAATAGATTCCGCTTCTAAAGAAGAAATAATATTGTGTTTTTCTGTTTTGAGATTTTGTTCACTTAAACCGGCAATATAAATAAAATCCGACTTCACCCATCCTAAAGCATTAAAACTTAAACAATTGATACCTTGAAGATTTTCTTCTTGTATTTTTACTTCTTCTTTTTTAACAACCCCCTCTAACAAACGGAACCAGGATTGCCAGGTTAGTTTAATTTTTTTTTCGAGATTGGTTAAATGCAAAAAATGATC
>JANQSX010000041.1 GCA_028279085.1 Bdellovibrionales bacterium | reverse complement strand
TTCCTCCTTTTCTTGTAGTTATTTCAACTTCAGGTGCAATGCCAAAAAAAGATAACTTTCCTAACCCTTTTTTTCCTATTATTTTTCTTCTCTTTATTGGAGTTATATCTCCATCTGTATTCCTTCTATTCTGCCCAATTCTAAGAAACTTTTCATTTATCTCGTCAAATGACATACCTGTTCCGTCATCTTCTACAATAATCTCCTTTTCACTTCCCCTGTCCTTTAATGTCAGAGATACATTCTCTGCATCAGCATCATAAGCATTGGCAATTAATTCTGCTAATACCGGCGGTAAGGTTGTGTACATACGAATACCAAGGTGTTCTATTGTGTGTGGATCAAAAGTCATTTGTAATTTTTTTTCAGTCATAGATTATCTCTCATTTAATAGTTTGAATGATTTGTTTCCCGATTATTTTTGCAAATTTTGGAGGCACGGCATTTCCTATCATTTTTGCTGTTTCCGTCATATTTGCTTCAATGAATTTATATGTTTTTGGAAAAGTTTGCAAGGTAGCACCTTCCCTTAAGGAAATTCCTCTATGCTCTTCAGGATGAGCAAACCTTCCATTAGTTATATTCATGAATTTTGTGGTAATAGTGGGGGCGGGCTTATCCCACCACATACGAGCATAGGTATCGTTAAAGATATTCTTTTTAGAATAACAAGGAAGTTTAAGGTGATTTTTACTCATCCAGTTTTTTCTATCACCTCCATCTTTTTTTGTGATTCTTAATCGTTGTATATTCTTTTTACTAAGATGAAGAGCGGAATGCTGAAAATATGTTTTATCTATTGTTCCGGCTCTAATTACAGAAAAGCCATTTTCTTGTCCAAGAACATCCCTGACAGTTAGTTGTTTTCCCTTTGGCTTTGGAAGAGATATTTTGGAAATCCTTGAAGCCATCAAAGTAAAACGTTTTCTTTTTTGTGGAACTCCAAATAACGACATATCTATTATAGAACATTCCACATGATATTTATTTTTTTTTAGAGTTTCCATAAAAACTTTTATTGGTTCTTTTGATAAAATACCAGGAACATTTTCCATAATAACAATACCTGGTTTAAAATACTGAACGAATTTTTGGAAATCCAAAACTAAATTTTTTGTATTTCTTGATTTTTCTTTATTAGTGCGTATATTACTCCAAAACTGACAGGGGGCACAAGCAACAAAAATCATTCTATTGTCTTTTATTTTTATCTTCAAATCTTTTCTCATATTACCAGGAGAATATTTTGTAATATCTTTTTCAAGAAAAATTGCCTCTCTATTGTTTTTTTCAAAAGTAGCCTTACAATTCTTGTTGTTATCTATACCGGCAAGTACATGAATACCAGCAGTTCTTAAACCATAGGTTAAACCTCCTGCTCCACAAAAAAAATCTATTGCTTTAAATTTACTTCTTCTCATGGGTTTGCTCAAATTCCTTTCTTTAGAAGATTGATTATCTTATTTACAACCTTTATAGGGTTTTTTTTAACTTCATGTTCCCATATTCTTAATACTGTCCAACCAGCTTTCCTGAGTTGAATATTGTTTTTATAATCTCGCTTCTTATTTTGTAATATTTTGTTTTTCCAGAACTTTGTATTTGTTTCAGGGGTTTTATAGTGCATAGGACAGTGATGCCAAAAACATCCGTCTATAAAAATAGCGATATTATTAGCAGGAAACACAATGTCTGGCTTACCTCTGAGTCCATACTCTATTCTATATCTAAAACCCTTCTGCCAAAGTAATTTCCGAACAGACACCTCTGGTTTTGTATTTCTGTTTTTCACCTGGGACATACAATAGCTTCTCTGTTTCTTAGTTAATACATCAGCCATTTTGAAACATTCTCATTTTATTTACCTTTATTTGTCTGATTCTTTATTTTTTACAATATAAAAATTATAAAGATCAGCTTTGACTAATTTCGTCTGCAATACATTCAGCTTGCTTTAATACATTGTCTGTAGCCAACTTTTCCATATCCGGGGGATAACCATATTCCCGTAAAGTTCGTTTGACCATAACCCTGATTTTAGCTCTTACACTTTCTTTAATCTGCCAATCTATAGAAGCATTTTTCCTAACTTTATCTGTTAATGCAACTGCCAATTCTCTAAGTTGTTCTTTGCCCATAAGTTCACGAGCACTTTCATTATTTGCTACGGCTGTATAAAAGGCATATTCTTCATTAGATAAATTCATTGCTTTAGGCTCTTCATCTGCTGATTGAATATTTTTTGCAATGCCAATCAGCTCTTCAATAACCTCTACAGCCGTGATAACTTTATTATGGTATCTCTTTATGGAATCCTCTAACATTTCCATAAGGGTTTTTCCCTGAACGATATTTCTTTTTACTCTCCCTTTGATTTCATCATTCAAAAGTTTTTTAAGCGTCTCAATGGCAATGTTTTTATGCTTCATATTCTTAACTTCCAAAAGAAATTCATCTGAGAGAATAGAAATATCCGGCTTTTTGATTCCTGCGGCTGAAAACACATCTATCACCTTGTGAGAAACCAAAGCCTCATCTATTACTTGACGAATCATTGTTTCAATTTCTACATCTGTTTTTCCTTCCTCTGTGCCAGTGAATTTCACAAGCCTTGCCTTTACAGCTTGAAAAAAAGCAACTTCATCTTTAACTTCAATAGCTTTTTCATGGGGAATAGAAAGAGCAAAAGCTTTTGATAAAGCTGTCACTTGATCAATAAACCGCTTTCTGCCTTCCTCTAAATTTAAGATATGCTCTTCAGCTTCAAGAATGAGGGACAATTTTTTCGCTGTATCTGATGTAAAATATTGTTTATAATCAAATCCATGAAACATTTGGGAGACAATTTCCAGCTTTTCAAGCATAAGGAAAACAGCTTTCTCTTGTGGAACAGCAGGTTCTCCTTTACCTCCACTACTTGAGTAAAAAGAAAGAGCTTTTTTTAAATCAGAAGCAATACCAAGATAATCTACTACAAGACCTCCTGGCTTATCTTTATAAACACGATTTACACGGGCAATGGCCTGCATGAGATTATGACCCTGCATGGGCTTATCAATATAGAGAGTATGCAGACAAGGAACATCAAAACCGGTAAGCCACATATCTACCACAATGGCCAAATGCAAATCATTTTCCGGGTCTTTCATTCTTTCTGCTAATTGGCGACGCTGTTCTTTACTTGTGTGATGTTTAAATAATTCCGGGCCATCACTTGATGAAGCTGTCATAACAATTTTTATATTCCCTTTATCCAAATCCTCTTTGTGCCATTCAGGACGCAGTTTAATAATCTCATTATAGAGATTAGCTGCTATCCTTCGGGACATGGTTACAATCATCCCTTTTCCATTAAAAACAGACTGCCTTTTTTCAAAATGAGCGACAATATCTTTTGCAATATGTTTCGTTCTATCTTCACTTCCTATAATAGCTTCAAGTTGTGTCATTCTCGCTTTGCTTTTTTGTGTTTCAGATAATTCTTCTTCTTTAAGCTCCTGATCCAAATCTTTAATCAGTTGTTTCCCTTTTTGGCTGAGTTCCACTTTAGCCAGACGGCTTTCATAAGAAATAGGAACTGTTGCTTTATCCTCTACAGCCTGAACAATATCATAAACATCAACATAGCTTCCAAAAACAGCCGGTGTGTTTTTATCTGTTCCTTCAATGGGTGTTCCCGTAAACCCAAGATAAGTGGCATGAGGTAAAGCATCTCTCATATATTTAGCAAAACCATAGACAGTTTTCTGGCCTACAGTATTTCCACCTTCATCTTTGTCATCAATAGTTTTCGCTTTAAAACCATATTGACTGCGATGAGCTTCATCAGCAATAACAACAATGTTTTTACGGTCGGATAATTTTTCATAAACATTGCCATTTTCAGGATGAAATTTTTGTATTGTAGTAAAAACAATTCCACCGGCAGCCACTTTAAGAAGTTCTTTTAAATGTTCCCTATTTTTCGCCTGCTCGGGGTTTTGCCTGAGTAAAGATTTTGAAGAGGCAAAAGTATCAAACAGTTGGTTGTCCAAATCATTGCGATCTGTAATAACAACAATTGTTGGGTTACTTAGTACCTGCACCACTTTACCTGCGGAAAATACCATAGTGAGAGACTTCCCTGACCCTTGAGTATGCCAAATAACACCCCCTTTACGGCTACCGGATTCAGAACTGGCTTGAATAACAGACTCCAAAGCTTTGTTAGTAGCATAATATTGATGATAAGCAGACAGCTTTTTAATAGTTTCAATATATGTGACTCCCGTCTTTAAATTTTCTTTTTTTATTTTTTCAAAAACAATAAAATGACAAATCAAATCCAATAATGTTTTTTTGTTGAGCATCCCCTTAATTAAAGTTTCCATTTGATTCACAGTTCTCTGGACTTCCTGTTTGCCGTCTATACTTTTCCAAGCCATAAAACGATCCATTCCAGAAGAAAGAGAACCAGCTTTGGCTTCCAAACCATCTGAAATAACTAAAATGCTGTTATAAGTAAATAGAGAGGGGATGTATTTCTTATAAGTTTGTAATTGTTTATAAGCTGATTGAATAGTAGCTTTTTCGTCTCTGGGATTCTTAAGTTCAATAACCACTAAAGGCAAACCATTAATAAAGAGAACAATATCAGGTCGGTGATTATGTCCATCTTCAATCACTGTAAACTGATTGACAGCATAGTATGTGTTATTTTCCGGATTTTGAAAATCAATCAACCGGATAGCATCACCCCGACTTTCAGAACCCTTACGAACAGAAACTTTTACCCCTTCAATTAAAATTTTATGAAAATTTTCATTCCCGATAATCAGTTGTTCTGAATGAATCCGTTTTATTTGATTAAAAGCATCTTCCCTAACAGAAGCAGGAATATCAGGATTAAGACGAGCTATGGCTTCCTGGAGTTTATCACTTAACAAAACCTCCCCATAGCTTGCACGAAGGGGTTGCACACCATCTGAAGCTACATCCGGCCCAAAAAAATGTTGAAAGCCCTGTTCTTTCAGCAATTCAATAGCCAGATTTTCAATATCATCTTCTGTTATTTTTTTCATTTTTGTACTTTATCCTTGTTAATAGGTGGCACTTCTTTTAATTTTTTTTCTTGTTCGAGATTGATATTTGTTCCATTTTTTTCCACTTTCTCATTAGTAGAAGGTTGTGTTGGTAAAATATTTTTCTCAACTAAAGTTTTATCTATACTTTGCTCGTTAGTAAAAAAATCTATCCAATCTTTCTTATACTCAGAAAGACAAAAAGAAGCTACGACAAATGAGAAAGATAATACTATGAATCCTAGTTGAACAAAAAAAGTCCATTTTGCTGCCTTAGTTTGCTCTTGTGCCGCTTGAACTTTACTTTGATTTACAATAGATTCTAAGTATTGAATCCTTTTATTTCTTAAATGGTCAAACCATGAATCTATAGATTTTATTCCATTATCACAAAGTAGAGCTATCTCGTTGATCATTGTTTCAAACGGAAGGAGGCCGATTTTAGCTATTGGATTATCTGAATACAATGTTTGTATTTCTTTTTGTGTGTTAGAGTCAATAAATGTCAGTGTTGTCATAGGAAGAACAATATTAAATATTTTGTTTTTCATTTGTTCTATGTTTAACATGAAAGTTTTCACTTTTATCATATATTCTGATATTTTTTCTATATTGTTTTCTTGACCAGAAATTTCTCCTAGATTTTTTATATTACTCATATATTGTTTAAGATGACTAGAAATCCCACTTAACAGTAACTCTCTGGCTTTCTCTGCTTCTTTTGTTGCTTGTTCTCTTATACCTTGATTATCAATTCTAAATTTACTTATGTAATATTCCACCATCATTGAATTAAAATCTCTTACATATCTCTGAGCATATTCTGATTGTTCATTTTGTATCTGATTATATATTTCTTCCATTTTAACAAATAAAAAAGATATAGTTTTAATTTGCTCAATTATAACTGGTATAACGATATTCTTTTCAACAAAATCAGACTTTAGTTTAAAACCTTTTATATTTTCAATAGCATCACTCTCTTTACTCATATCCTTTACTCATATCCGTTTTATGTTTGTTTTTTAGTAATTTGATAGATTCCAGCTTTTAAAACCTGAAAAACCACCTCTATCAAACAAATGCTCAAAAATCCTTTTTTCATGCATTTTTAATTGAGACATTTCACTTTCACCTTTCCGCTCATAAATTTAGGTAACAGAGTGTCACGAGTTTTTTCTAATTCTCTAATCTGGTTACTGTTCATAAATATCTTTTTAAATAATGGCTCAATTAAATCGCAAAATATATTTATATATCTTTGTGATGGTAATTTAATTTTTAGTTTTTTAAATGACGATTTATTTATTTCTAAAAAAGTAGAACCTTCTGCATGGCTTTTAATATATTCCATATTTGATTTTAACCATAAGTATATAATTTCTTTTGGTAGTCCTTTATTATCAATAATTGCTATGTACCCTTGATTTATTGCTATGGGATGTACAGAAAATGCAAGATAACCAATTGGGGCTCTAGATGATAGAAGTAATGTACCGGCAGGTAAAAGCCCTGAACTAATTTGTTTTAATCCAAATTCTGTAATCTTTTTATTGGTATTAAAAAGATATATGTATTGATTTTTAGATAAATCTTTTGGAGTTGTCCATAATATTTCACCATTCCAATATTTTGGATTTTTTGTATTTGGAGTTGTTCCCCCTTTTACTGACAATACATCATCTAAAAATTTTTCTTCCCAGGTTTTTTTTGCATCTTCTATAAACCATTTATGAAAAAGAGTTTGAGCTATATTTTCTAAAGTTTTATTTTGCTTGTGTAAAAGTTCAATTTTATCATCAAGGCTGGATAGCACTTCAGCAATAGCTTTTTGTTCAGGAAGAGGAGGAAGAAGTATAGGATAATTTCCAATGCTTCTTGCACTAATATTTTCTTGAGCACTATGACTATCAATATTGTTCTGTACAAATAACTGAAAATCATCATGTTTAATGGCATAATAGATAAATTTCTTATTTATATTAAAGTGGTGCTCAAGTTTTGCAACACGCTGATTTATATAAACTTTATCGCCAGTTGTAAGCTTTCCAATTTTACCTATAGTTGCACCAGTCATAGCTACTACGAAATCCCCTTTCTTAAGTTTAAACTTTTCAAGTTCTTGTTCCTTATAGTATGACATATTTATTTTGACTGCCTCCTGCAAGCTTATAAAAGGAGGTTTAATGTCCTTAATTTTAACAACATAACTATCACCATCATTACAAAAGTGCTTACCTTTAAAAGCAAAACCTCCAATGACACTTACCACATCTCTTAGTTTAACTTTTTGCCAATTATTTTGATTTTCAAGGTGTTTAAATAAATCATCAATATTTTCTATATTTGAAATTACTTTTGTCTTTCCGTTGGGAACTAAAAAGATATTAATTTGACCTTCAGGATTGATATTATATGTATTCTGATTTCTATCCGTAATTCTTATTCCTACTTTTTTAAATTTTTTAAGAACTTTTTTTATTCCTATTTTTATAAGATCCCAAGTTACACCTGTAGTGATTGTTCCAGTTAGAAATATCAGAACCTGCATTGGAAGTTCTTCAATAGACTTCCGAACATATCCAGCTTCAACTTTTATATTGAGATCATCAAAACATTTTTCTATATCTTCAACATAGTTTCTATGTTCTGCACTTAAGAGAATTTTAATATTCTGAACTTCTCTTCTGTCTGAAGAAAAAACAGAACTCTTATTAGTGATTTTTTTTATTTTATTGTTTTTTAGGTTCTGCACTTTCATAATCAATCCGTGACAAATTTTCTAAGATTCGTTTATTGAATACTGCTTCTTCTTTCATCTGTTTTTCTAATTCGCTTTTCAGGCTATTAAACTTTTCAGAAAAATCAAAATTATCTTCTTCTTCCGGTAAACCAACATATCGTCCAGGACTTAAAATATAATCCAACTCTTTAACTTTGCTTACAGATATAGAACTACAAAAACCGGAAATATCTTTATAAGTTTTACTTTTTTCTTTCCAATTATGATAAACATCAGCAATTTGTTTAATGTCCTTATCATCCAACACACGATTTCTGCGATTGATAAGACGACCAAAATTACGAGCATCAATAAATAATATTTCTTTTTTTCTCCTTGTTTTCCCCCTTCTTAAAAACCAAAGCGATGCAGGAATTTGCGTATTTAAAAAAAGTTTTGCCGGTAAATTAACAATGCAATCTACCAAATCAGCATTTATAAGATTTTTGCGGATAACATCTTCATTGGATGACTTGGAGGTAAGCGACCCTTTTGCCATCACAAATCCAGCAATGCCTTTTGGGGCGAGGTGATACACAAAATGTTGAATCCAAGCATAGTTGGCATTGCCTTCAGGTGGAACGCCATATTTCCAACGACCATCTTTTCTTAATAAATTGCCACTCCAATTGCTATCGTTAAATGGCGGATTAGCTATTACAAAATCCACTTTAAGATCAGGATGTTCATTTTTCAAAAAAGAACCTTCGTTATTCCACTTCACTTGTGAACTGCCAATACCCCGAATGGCTAAGTTCATTTTAGCCAAACGCCAAGTTGTTTGATTGCTTTCCTGTCCATAAATGGAAATAGCATTGACCAAGCTTTGATGTTCTTTAATGAACTTCTCAGACTGGACAAACATACCTCCTGTTCCACAACAAGGATCAAACACCCGGCCTTTATATGGCTCCAGCATTTCCACCAACAATTTTACGACAGAAATCGGAGTATAAAACTGACCTCCCTTTTTTCCTTCTGCTATCCCGAACTGTCCAAGAAAATATTCAAACACATGACCCAAAACATCAGCACTACGATCTTTGGTGGCTTCCATATCAATATTACTGAACTCATCAATTAATTTCCCTAAATTTAGAGGATCAAGATTCCCTTTAGCGTAAACCTTTGGAAGTACATTTTTAAGAGAAGGGTTATCTCTTTCAATGGCATCCATTGCTGAATCAATATCTTTTCCAATTTCCGGTAGCTTGGCACGAGAACACAGATAAGACCAACGAGCAGAAGGAGGAACAAAAAAAACATTTTCTGCCTTGTACTCGTCACGATCTTCTGGCTTAGCTCCCTTATACTTTCCTTTACCCTTTTTTAACTTATTATGAAGAATTTCAAAAGAATCAGAAATATATTTCAGGAAAATCAAGCCAAGAACAATATGCTTATATTCAGCCGCATCAATGTTTTTTCTCAAGCTATCTGCAGCTTCCCATAACTTTTTTTCTATGGACATATTATTTTGTACTGCTGTCTTTTTCCTGTTTCTTGGCATTTCTCTAATATATGCAGAAAGCTTTATTTTGCCAAGAAAAATATAGAACACACACTTTCATTTTTATATAAACTTCAGGGAAGCCCTTGTTAGGGCTTCCCTGAAAAATTTTTTGCTTAAAAGAAAATCTCTATTCAAGAGGCTTCCTTTT
>JANQSX010000007.1 GCA_028279085.1 Bdellovibrionales bacterium | reverse complement strand
TGATCATCCTCTCAGACCAGCTACCGATCATAGCTTTGGTGGGCCATTACCCCACCAACAGGCTAATCGGACGCGGACTCATCCTTAGGCGATAAATCTTTGATCCCTTTGTCCGCAGACATAGGGATATTATGCGGTATTAACCAATCTTTCGACTGGATATTCCCCACCTGAGGGCAGATTATCCACGCGTTACTCACCCGTGCGCCACTTTAATCATTTCCGAAGAAACTTTCTCGTTCGACTTGCATGTATTAAGCACGCCGCCAGCGTTCGTCCTGAGCCAGAATCAAACTCTCCACTTAAATCAAAAATGGAAAATCAATTTTTGACTCTTAAAAATAAAAAGGTCTCATCAATTCAAATAAAAACTGACAAGTATATATAATATTTCAGAAACTTATTGGAAATACAAATTTCCTCTAAGCCCCCGAAACAAGACTTAACTGACTATTCATTTTTCAAAGAGCGAAAGCCCAGTATAATAAAAAATCCTGCCTGGTCAATAACCTTTTTCCTAAAAAACCGGATGAGAGTCAGCCTTTAATTATTCACCACTCATTTTATGTGCTAAATTCTGGTAATGGTACAACTTAAATGGCGGATTTTTATCCTCAGTACATTTACGGTAGTATTAGCTTTTTTATATCTTTTTTTAGGAAAGGACAAAATGAAACCAACAGAGTTATTACCTGGTATCTATGATATGGATTCTTCACTTCTGGAAAGTTTTAAAAAAATGAAGAAAAAGAAAGGAAGTTCTTATCGCCCTCGCACCCGTCATTTAACTCCAAAAGGAGAAGCTTTATTCACAAACAGACTGTTTTTGGAAAAAAGTCCCTACCTTTTACAGCACGCTCATAACCCTGTTAATTGGTACCCTTGGGGAGAAGAGGCTTTTCAGTCAGCCCGAAAAGAAAACAAACCGGTGTTACTGAGTGTCGGATACTCCACCTGCCATTGGTGTCATGTCATGGAAGAAGAATCTTTTGAAGATTTGGAAATAGCCAAATATATAAATGAAAATTACATTGCTATTAAGGTGGATCGAGAGGAAAGACCGGATATTGATTCTGTTTACATGAATGCTGTACAAATTATAACAGGCCGTGGAGGATGGCCTATGACAGTATGGCTGACACCTGATAAACAGGTTTTCTATGGAGGTACTTACTTTCCTCCCAGAACAGGAGACAGAGGTTCTTCTACCGGTTTTTTATCCATATTAAAAGAATTGAAAAAAGCTTATGAAGAAAGAAAAGAGCACATAAAACGAGCTAGTGCGGATATTCAAAATATTTTACAAAAAAGCCTCTCCCCTTCTTTGACTTCCACTGAAGCTATTTCTGATAAAGATATTTTCCCACTTTTATACTCACAGATAAAGAGCAGATGGGATCCAGTGTATGGAGGTGCTAGAGGCGCACCTAAGTTTCCCAGTTCTTTTCCCATTCGTGTTCTACTGAGATCTTACTTAAAAACAAAAAAGGGGGATGTTTTACAAATGGCGAAACTTTCTTTAGATGAGATGTCAAAAGGAGGAATGCATGATCAAGTGGGTGGCGGGTTTCACCGTTACTCCACAGATGAAAAATGGCTCGTACCCCATTTTGAAAAAATGCTTTATGATCAGGCTTTATTGGCCCTCAGTTACTTGGAAGCTTATCAACTTTTCAGTCAAAAGAGCTTGTTTCCCTCACAGCCTAAAAATTCTGTTGAACAGCAACCCATAACTGCCCAACAAAGCACCCTGGAAAGTTACAAAGAAACAGCTACAGGTATTTTGGATTACATTATGAGAGACATGCAATCCAAAGAAGGTGGTTTCTATTCAGCCACAGATGCAGACAGTTTAGTATATGAGGATGATCGCCCTTCCCAAGAAGATCGTCATTCCGGCGAAAGCCGGAACCCAGAGAATAAGAACACACATAAAAAAGAAGAAGGGTTTTATTTCACATGGACACCGGAAGAAGTTGATCAAGCTTTAAATAAACAACAAGCCGAACTGGTGAAAAAATATTACGGTGTCACTTCTAATGGTAACTTTGAAGGAAGAAATATTTTTTACATTTCAAAAAAATTATCTGAAGTAGCAAAAGAGTTAAAATTAGAACTTTCACAGGCAAAAAAGATTTTAGATGAAGCTCGCAACACCCTTTACCAAACTCGCGAACGCCGACCTTTACCTCTTAGAGATGAAAAAATTCTTTCCGGCTGGAACGGCTTAATGATTTCCGCTTTTGTTTATGGTTATTTCGTTTTGAATGAAAAAAAATATTTATCACAAGCGGAAAAATCAGCTCGTTTTGTTTTAAATAATATGTACAAAAAGGGCCGACTTTACCGAAGTTGGAAAGATGGAGAAGCTTATATTCCCGCTTATTTGGATGATTATGCTTTTTTCACATCCGCTTTACTGGATTTGTTTGAATGGACAGGGAATATAGACTGGTTGAACAAATCCATAGAGTTGGATCAAATATTGGAAAAAGATTTTGAAGATAAAGACAAAGGCGGCTTTTTTATGACCGGCCAGGATTATGAATCTTTATTAGTAAGGGAGAAACCTTTATATGATGGAGCGGAGCCTTCCGGTAACTCAATAGCCATTATGAACTTATTACGCCTAAAAGAGTTGACCGGGAATAATCAGTATAAACTGAGAGCCGAAAAAGCTTTCAGAGCTTTTGGTAAAACATTAAAGGATAATCCTTTTTCCTTTTCAGAAGCTTTATTGGCTTTGGATTACTATCGCAGTCGTGCAAATGAAATCGTATTAGTTTTACCGGATGATGCTCAATTAGAATCCAATTCTTTTTTTAACGAGTTAAAGAGTTGGTACTTACCTAATAAAGTTTTAACTGTCGTTCATAATTCACAAGTAGAGAAACATCAAAAACTTTTAAAACCTATTAGCAGAAAAAAAGCTATGAATAAAAAAACCACCGCTTATATATGTGAAGAAGGAGCTTGTCAGCTTCCCGCTACGGACTTAAAAGAGTTTAGAAGACAGTTAGCAGAAATACAAAGTTTTGATTACAAGTAAATGTGTGAAATATTTTCATAGAAACCTAAAAAACTTAACTTTTTTAACTTCCTCACCTAATATGATCTGAACAAGATTCACGATATTTATAATTTGATAAAACAGGTGCTTTATGCTTTCAAAATTTTCATATCTTATTGTTTGTATTTTATTATTCAAAAGCTCTCCGGTCTTTTCTGTAACAAGTCAGAGTTTTTCACCGAAAAATTGCAAAAGAGCTTTTATATCCGTATTTCAAAATCCACAAATAATCCAATCCACTAAAATCGTTGTTAATGCTGTTGCCGGTCCGGTTAAACCATTACTGACAAGGCAAAAAAAATCTCAAAACCCTGTAACAAATGTGGATCCGAAAGAAGAGTCAGAGAGAATGGCTCGTCTGCAAGAGCATTTGAGAGTATGGAGTTCACCACAAGTGAAAACAAGAATAATAAAAACAGATCATTTTGAGCACCGGTTTGAGGCAATGACACAAGAAGGTGTTTTTAAAGAAATAAGTCATCCTGAAGCAAGTTATCGGGAGCTTTTTGTTGGTTCAAAACAAATTGAAAGAAGAATAAGTGAAGCGGAATTAACTATACCTGAAAAAACAAATGAAGAAAAAAAACTTAAAGCACAGGGTTTTAGTGAGATATTCACAAGAGGGGTTGATGAGGTAAATGAAACCATAGCTATACGCGAACAATTAAGAAAAATGACTGTGCATCCTTATACGGTTCATTTTAACTACTTTGGTGAAAAAATGAGAGAGCACATTGATTTTATGGAAAAAGGGGCTGTGCATCCCGGTCAAATAAGACGATTGACGCTTTTGAGGGAACCTATGGAAGCAGCCATAAGAGAGAAAACTGTCACTTATGAAAAATGGATATGGTTTAACGTGATGTTGGCAGAGATAATCAGTGATAGTCCCCTCCTCGGAGGACAACTGGTTAAAAGATTAATTAGTTACTTTCCATCGGTGATTTTAATGCCGACAATAAGTGGAGTTGTAGGACTTATAGCTATAAACAAAGGCATAGAAGCGGATGCTTATGTTTTAGGTCTCAGTAATAAACAATCAACAAACTATGATGCTATTAGAGGGAATCCTTTAGATATTTTTTCTCATGATTTAGATCATACAAAAAGAATTGTGGAAAGCAAAAGATCTCATTTTTATGAAAATGTTCATAAGAAAATATCACTAGTAAGAAAACAAGTAGATGACCTTCCCACTAAAGAGCGGAAAAGTGTAGAGCTTTCTTATTGGCTTATTATGCATGAACACCCTGATCGCTTCTGGGGTTTTCCTGGTATAATAAAACAGGAAGTCATTACAGAAATACCTTATTTAATGTACCATTATCCCTCTATTTTCTACTCAAGAGGAGGAACTGTGAGAGATAGATTAGTGCGCCTTTTATTTAAAAAAGGTTATTCTAAATATTTTGCTCAGAGGATCAGTGAGAGAGTGAGTGACGATTTTATGAAACTCTACGATTCCATCCAATTAGAAATCTATGATACTCCTCAAAAACACCAGGCACTTTATTAAAAATAACCGTTTCATCAAAAAAAGATCTTTTGGCTAAACCCTTGGAAAAATTATAAAAGACTCTGTTGAATTAAAACGAAAAAAATATTAAAAGCATACAGGAGCATAATTTATGTAGAAAGTATATGTTCATTGGGATATAGCTCAGTTGGTTAGAGCGCTACCTTGACATGGTAGAGGTCAGCGGTTCAAATCCGCTTATCCCAACCAACTGACATCTCTAAAGAAAATCATTCAAGTAATTTTAACATTTAGCCGATACTTTTTATATGTTAGAATGGGAAAAATGGATACAGGTTCTTTTCTATCCTACAGGGCGTATTAAAAGACTCCCTTTTTTCATTGGCAATATAGCTCTATATTCGCTTTTATTTATTGTCGCTACAACAATTGGCTCATCTTCAGACGGTGTTTCTTTAAAAGGGGATGGCTGGACACTCACCGGAAGCTCACCAGCAGGGCTTATGGTTCTTGGTTTGTATATATATTCCGCTTTTATCTTAATGATAAAGCGACTTCGTGATATTAATCAGTCCCCCTGGCTTTGTTTACTTACATTTATTCCTATTATTGGTCTTCTTTTCTTTTTGTATCTTTTTGTTGAACAATCAGCTTATCAAACACCTTACTCCTCCAATCAGAACCATTATACCGATGCTGCATAAATTTTTTGTTTTGGCCCCAATTACTTACCTTCTGAAACTAATTTTTTATAACTCAAGTAAGACACCGTTAATAGAAAAAAAGCAAATACAGGCGGCATCACTTTTGACATTGGGTCTCCCACATTTATGTGTGCGATCATCGCAGAAATAAATGTGATTCCAAAACCAGCGTAAGCCCACTCTTTAACATTTTTAGGGAAGGCCGGAACCAACAAAACGACCACTCCCAGATATTTTGCAATTCCTAGCTCCAACCGAAAATAGTCAGGAAATCCTAGATGAGCAAATGTTTCACTGACCTCAGAGGATATAAAATACATTGTTGTAGATGCCAACATCATCAAGCTTATAAAACCTGTACTTATCCAATAAGTTAATTTAACTTTATTCTTCATAAAATAAACCCCATTTATTTGTAGTTTTAGAGGTCAAATTATATTCAAATTATGCAAAAATACAATCCCAAACTAATAATTTTAATTTTTTAAAGTATTACCTCTAGTAAATAGGCAAAAAACGCTTTCAATATAAGTACGATTACATAAAAAGAGAAAAACTCAGAGGGAGAAATCCCACCAAAACATGGTATCCAATACATATCTTATAAACTCAGGATTCCATTCAAATACAGCTAACACAGGTCGTTTATATATCAATCTTTCTCTGCAAAAGTCGCTACAAAAACAAATTTGATCTTTATTTTCTCCGCATTCATTTTTGTTAGTTTTTACCTCTATATGACCATTTGGATCATTGAACTCTGATTCTGAAATGACAATAGATCCAACAGGAATTTTAGCAGGATCTACCCGAAGTTTTCCACTTTCCATAGAAGTTATTTTTTCAAAAGGGATTTTCTTAAACACAGGAAATATTGTAATTTCCCCATAATAAACTGAAGCATCAACATTCAACAAAAGCTGATTATATTGATTCCAGTTTTTACATCTCCCTCTTATCCTCCTATTGGATATACTGTTATAAAGATCAAAACTCTTTCCATCTAGATTGAGTAAGCAGAAAGCAGAAGGAAACATAAAACCATGCCGGCAGATGCTTATATTCCCATGTTTTACATCTTCTTGAAAATTGTCTACACATTGTTTATAATTTAATGCATTCTGTGAAGTTTCAGTACCTGTATTGTTACAATGTGTAAACAAAAAACTGTGAATAACTGTCATTATCGCACCGGTAACATGTCTAGCACAATTATCAGTTGATCTCCTTCTGGGTTTTTTACCCTCACACCTTCTGAAGGGAGGATATTGTTCTCTATCTAAATGATTTACAAATCTACAACCTCGCGTGCATCCATCATTTCCCTGACATTTACAAAAAGAGTTTTCAAAAACCACATCCATAAAATATTTTTTTATCTGCTCAGAGTAAAAAACCATAGCCTCCGCCCTATGACCAACAAAAATATAAAAAAGACATATTAAACAAAAAGTAATTCTACCCATGAAAAAGCACATTCTTCATTTTTTATCACTATTTACACTCTTAAGTTAAATATAGCACAACAAATTAGTACTAAAGTCAGAGTATAAGAAGATGATTCTTTAAAGAATGACTATTGATATACAAGAGCTTTACTTATACAAGGTACTTTTTATTAAACACTAATAAAAAACCTAAAGACAGTTTGACAAAACTCTGTTAATGACAAAAGTGTCACAAGATGTATGAAACTTTTACAAAAAGTTTTTTTTCATTAGAAATACAGTCCTACATTTATTATCATGTGTTTCTTTAGAAGCACTTTAAAGTAGAGATTTCTATCAGAGAGATAGACAATGACTAACAGAGAGATAGACAATGACTAAAGAAACAAATTATTATTTGTACAAAATCTTTTGGTTTATAACACTTACCTTTTATCCTGTTTTTGTAAAAGCAGGGAACTGTGAAAAAGCTTTTCCCTCCAGGTTATTTTTTATTAATCAAGCTAAAGAACAGGCTATTCAAGATAGAAAACTACACTCTGAATTTATATACCCTCACGAAGAGCAGAGGTTGCAAGGAGAGTGGAACAGCAGGACTTCTTTTGCACCTCCTGTTTTAGATTTGTTTCTTCCAAAAGATGTTAGTTATATAGATCATCAATTAGCTCGTCCGGAGAGTCCAGTTTCTGTGAAATTAGCTAACAGAGACGCTATAATGGCCAGAGCTTCTTATGAGTATAATGATCGTGTGCTTGCAACTAATGTTGCTTTTAGCCCACAGGTGCTTTTCAGTAATATGCAAAGTAAAGATGGAAAGAAATGGCTAGTGGGTCCGGATGCTTCAGCGGCTGTGTTGTTCTTACACGGTATGGGAATGCAAACAGCAGGTGCTCACATAGCTAGGAGAACAATTCGTGATTTTCGTAAACACTTTGAAGATGTTCATGTTCTCTCCCTGGATCTTTCCTGGCATGCTGAAGGTCACCGCGAGGTTTTAAACAGTCTATCAGAAGAAGTTATGGTGTTATCTGCTTTTGTGAAAAAATATATTCCTCCTCATGTTCCTCTTTTTATATGGGGACATAGCGGGGGCACTATCCTTGCACGACAATTAATGACTATGACGGATGGTCCCCTCAGAGGAGGATTTTTTCACCCTAATTTGAAAGGTATTATGTTGTTTTCTCCCGTGGTAGATGCTGCTCCAGGACGATCTGTAAAAGAAAAACAAAAAGCTTTTTTTGAAGGACAGAAAAAAGGTATATCAGAACAATTAAATAATTTTGTTACAGATAACCCGATTGAAGTACAGCATTTTGAAGGAGCCAATCTCCTCGGAGAATTATATTCCATGTGGATGATTACTCAACTAAACTCTATAATACCTTCCCATAGAGGAAGAGAATATACTCCCGCTCTTTTGGCTATAGGAATACACGATCCTTTAGTTTTTACCGGTTTCCCCAGGTCTTTATTTCGTGAATATTATGATAAATTAGAAAAAATAGACACCCACTACTTGGATAGATTACCACTTCTTAAAACTAAAACCATTGAAGAAGTAGGTCATTGGTTGGGAGAGTATATGGACTCAGAGTCAGGGTTGCCTGTTCAAATCGCACTGGCTCGTCAATTTATGGAAAAACAGGGGATTACTTTTAATGAGAAAAATGAGCAAGCTGATTCCTCTGCACCTTCTTTTCTTGATGTAGCGGGAAATTATTCCAACAACCTTGCTTTTAGACAGTTTGTTAATCAGTATAGATTTTTGAGTGCCCATCTGAATCCTGATTTGCAACTCCTAATGCGAACAACAAACGAAAAAATAAAAGATCAAATAAGTAAGATTTTAAAAGAGCATAATATAGAGAATACACAACAGAAAAAGATACTTGGAAAAATATTTTCAAGTCTCAGTTTTAATGAGTTGGTAGAGTTTCTTCAATCACAATCTTTACCGGACCAACTACTGACAAAGATTGTTGATTACATTACCTCGGTAGGATATTTTGAAATAAAACAGATCGGGCGGGGAATATACTTACCGGATAAAAGTAAACTTTTAGACAGAGGTTTCATAAATTCCGAACATCAGGAAAAAGCGGAGCTTCTTCTGACAGAGTTGTCAGAAAATATCTCAGAACATACTCCCTTAGTGACAGAACTTTCTATATTAAGAAAAAAAGAAAATAATCTTAAAAAACAATATCAAAATGCTCGTAAATTAGTGCAAGCAGCAATGACTACAATTGGCAGGGCATTGAAAAAAGCTTCTGAAGAGCCTCCACCTTCTATTACATCTGACTTTATACTCCTTGGAAAAGAATTAGTGGTGGTAAGAGAATTAGCTGACAAAATGGTCAAGCTTTTTACAGAACTATCTGTACCATTTGCCTTTTCTCCTTCTGTTGCACGGATGAATGACCTTGTAAAAGAACATGAAACAGAAGTGAACCACTTTAGGCAGTCGTATCGTCAATACGATCTTAATAGAGAGGATTTAAAAAGAAAATTGATTAGAGCAATAAGTGACGGGGAAATGGGAAAGGAGTATCAACAAGCCGTAAGGGATATATATGGTCAGAATTTAGATGGTCAGGGACTACTTTATTTAAATTTAAAGGAAATTAATCAAGAATTAGCGCAATTGGAAGCGGATATTTATAACAAGAGTGCACTTTATAATAAATCGCTTATAGAATACCAAGGTATATTCAAACAGTTGTTTCCTCTTCTTCAACCGGTAAAAAGAGGAGATAGGGATTGGGTGGATTTAGCTCGTAATAGTTACACTTTTAGTGATGTTTCTATACACGATATTTTAAAGCCGGTTGATTTGGATCACAAATCAGAAACAGATCAACATAGTCAAGTAAGCCAGCGTATCAACAATGAATATGAACCTTTTTTTCGCAATGTTCTTGATACATGGGAACAGTTTAACTCTAACTCACTTCCAGACCTGTTGATTGATTAGATTGTAGGCAATAATTTATTATTACTACACAATCCACCAAAGCGGGTGCTTAAAACTCTTACTGTTTTACAGCACAGTTGTAAAGTTCTATCAACTCCTGAAGTTTTTCTCTGCAAAAAGAAGATTGATTTAAAGCATACCAATCCGCAGGCGCTTCTGTGTGTCCGGCATCCAATTCACAAAGATGACTTTCAGAATTAACACCAGGTTCATGGAGAGTATAAGACCTGCCTCCATCACACTCATAATTCATTCCCGCTTGAACTGAAGCGGCAGATTCTTGATCGGCTTCTGCTGGCTGTGCCTCTTCTTTCATCGCTTCTTTCTTCTCCTCTGCTGGCTTCGCTTCTTCCTCTGCCATTTCTTCCTTTGCTGCTTCTTTTTGCACCTCAGCTACCTCTGGCTTCGCTTCTCCTGGCTGTGCCTCTTCTTTCATCGCTTCTTTCTTTTCCTCAACCGGCTTAGCTTCTTCTTTCATCGCTTCTTTCTTTTCCTCAACCGGCTTGGCTTCTTCTTTCATTACTTCTTTCTTTTCCTCAACCGGCTTAGCTTCTTCTTGCCCAAAAGCCATAATAGAAAAAACACTTAAAAAAATAAAAACTGATAATTGTTTCATGAACACCTCCAAATAATGAATTAAACTAAAAAAATCATAGCTGGAGCGATTGCATTATGTCAAGTTTCAAGAAAAATGGCTACTTAAGTCATTATTCCCATCTATCAACTGTGCTCTTTGCTACTTAGCCTCCATGACACCTCCTTGACACTTAAATAGATGGCTCCTAACATTTAGATCTTAATGAAATTATTAATATCTATCTGTTGCTTTACACTCTTTATTGCATGCACATCTGCAAAATCAGGGTCAAAACCAGATAATATAAAAACTTCCTGCACTCAGGATACAGATTGTATCTTAGTCTCCACAGGATGTTGCTCTTGTAATAATGGTGGCACATATCTTGCTATTCACAAGTCAGAAAAAGATTCTTATGAAAGTGAATTAAAAAAAAGATGTTCAGTTCCTCAAATTTGCAAAACCTGGTACAGGTGTGGTGAATGGTTAGATAAAGCTCAATGCATAAATTCCAAGTGTTCTGTTGTTGATAAAAAATGATTTCTAACTAGTTTTCTTAAACATTTGCAATTTGAATTTGGTTTTACCGTCTCATCTTACGCTTATTCCTGTTTCGGTTGTGCTGTGAACTTCGCCTGGGCTGCTCTGATTTTTTTTTAACAGAGCTTCTTTTAGCGGATCCTTTAAAACATAAGAAAGCTGCAAAAAGAGTTTGAACACATGGAATCAAAGTAAGTAAAGTCCACCAATAAGAAAGCCTGGCATCTCTTAACCGTTTTATATGTATAACTACAAAAGGATAAAAGATAACTAAGAAAAAAAAACAAATAGTAAAAATGCGAATAAAGTCACTTGGAGTTTCTACACCTAGAGTATTCTTGGTTAAATCTAAGACTGCCAATGCAACCGACATTATAACAATGCTGGATACAAGAAAATAAGAAACCATGGAAACAAAAGCAGTTGATGAGAAAAGATCAGAGGCGCTTTCTGAACTACTGAAGATTTGACGTAAGCCCACCAGAATAAAAAGCAGAGCTAAAAAGCTCAAAAAATAAGGTAGTCTTTTTATACTGCCTTTAGCTAAATAAATACGGTTGAGGATTAGAAGTACTCCAATAAGAAACATAGAATATTTGGACACATCTGAGGATTTCAACAACGCTATGGAAGCTACTATTATAAAAAACAATATCCAAAAAGCAATATTCCAAAGTAATTTATGAGAGCGTACAAATTGTTTCACTAGAACTGTCCTTGTTGTATTTTCATCTTTGGGCTTCTGTTTTCTTCTAAGAACTGTAGAGTATCTCTTTTACTATACCAGTACTGAATTTTAAAATACACTACTTAAAAAGAAATAAACTGAACCGATACACACAGCAAAAGCAAACACTAAACGAATACTCAAGATATAGAAAAATGTTTTAGGATTTTTTACTTTTCTAACCCATTGATCTACAAAAATAGATCTTCCACGAAATGGACGAACTCGACCTTTTTGGGCATTGGTCACTGTAGACATTAATAACCCAAAAGAAAACATAATCGCGAGTGCCGAAAAAATAGGTATATTAGATGACTCAAGAATTTTAAAGTCGGCGTATTTCTCAAGTACGGCAAATAAAAGAAACATACAGAGTGGCACAATCATCATCCAACTCCAAATTGTCATTTTATCCTTATTTTTCTTTAAAGACTCCTCCATTTTTTTCATGGACTCTTCCACAGCAGAACGATCTTCTTCTTTTACTTTAAGCAAAGAAAGAAGAGTCTCCCTCCGAGCCTTCCGGTCAAGAGATCTGCTCTGTCCTGATGAATAAATTGATTGAGAGTAACTTGACTGACTGCTTTGACCTGTATCGTACCCTTTCCTAAGAATTTTTAGATAATGATTTTTTCTTTTCTTGAATAAATAATATCCATATACAATGAGAACAATGGGAAACAATAGTGCAAACAAAAGGTAAAAACCGGTTGAATCAGTTTTAATATTTGTATATTTATGGATAACAAAAGAGAATGCGGCTATTGCCAAAGGTGTCGCGACCCCCATTACTTTCTTTTTAGTTGTAACCTTTGTATTTAATTCTTTAGCCAATTCTTTATATACCTGTTTTTCAGCTTCAGCTTCCACAGGACTCATCTTTCTTGCCGATGTGCTTGACATAATACAGTCTCCTTATTAAATTACATCGGCACAGTGAAGCATTGTCTAAAGTAAAACTGTCTAAAGTAAAACTAAGTTTTTAGACGCTTTTTCCGATATTTTAATGCTTGATATGTGTGAAAAAAATATACGGACTTTTAAAATCCTTTACAAAAAAACAAGGCCCTTTTAATGTTCCTGTCAAAATGAAAAAAATTATAAATTTTTTTAAAATTGTTTTTTTCAGCAACCTGTTTCTTTTCTGTCCTCTATTCTGTTTTTTAAGTGCTCAACCCTGTAAAAACGTTTTTGAAAATGAGTCAGAACAAAACGACCTGAAAGGCCTACCTTTATTTGACAGTCAATACACTTTAAGACAACCCCCTGCTCCCCGTATAACAAAAAAACAACAAATAAAGATAGATGCTGAAAGAAACTTTACTCAAGCTTTTCAAAAAAGAGATTTTAATAAAATGGAAACTTTTATTAAGACATTTCCTTTTTTAAAATCTTTACGTATTAGTGTTATGTCCCGTTTGGCAAAAGAAATCGTTTGATAGATGAAAAAGACCAAAATAAAAAAACACCTTGGGCTTTAGCTATTGAAAAGGATGTAGAGACTGATACAATCCGCTTTACTCCTCTCATTGGACAGTATCATCCGTCAGGTTATGTTGAATCCTACACTCCATACGGACCAAGAGATGGCTATGAACTCGCTACGGCAACAAAGCAATCACAAATTGTAAGGATAGCCTATCGATATTTAAAAGCGCCCAACTACGGAGAACACAAAGAAAATAAAAGAAGACATGGTCATAGAACTACATCTCCTACTTCTGCTGCTAGTCGCTATTAAAATGTCCAATCAAAACCGGGCTGTGATTACCCTCTTCGTTCACTTTAAGTAAGTTCCATAAATATAGAACAAATGAGAAGTTTTATTTAAACATAACACTCTATTGATAAAACCCTTTTGGGAAAGCAAGCTTACCATCTGACAAAATCCATAATATATTACTATTAAACTTAGCACGATAAAGAATTTTATCTTTTCGTATTGCTTTATCAAAAGAAATAGAACGGTATATACTGTTTAAAAACATTGTCTCAATGAATACCTGTTTACTATCTTCATCAGTACTGCCATCTATTTCATTATAGTCGGTAAACACCCTTGAAACACGATTCATCATTACGTTAAGAAAATGAGATATAAAAGAAGTTTTCATCCATGAAAAAATAATCTGCCTCTTCTCCTCATCTTCTACTTTTCCGTTGTTGTTCCTCTGAGTAGAAGTTACGGGAACAGATAAAGGAATAAGTGAATAAGAAAAAGTATCTTCATCAGCTTTTTTCAATACAGTAGCAACAATTTCATTTGCTTGCATAAATGCCGGAGAAAAACCAGGAATACCTTCAGGAATATTATCTTTAAATTCAGTAAGAGCACCTTGAAAATCATCCCACTTTTGATGAATTACAACCTCTGTTTTTTGTGAACCCGGTACAAATAAAAAATAATTAAGCAATTGGTATTCTTTTTCTAAAAGTGCCGCTTTAAGTTCATACGCCCTATCAATCTGTTGAACTTGCATATCCCACTCTCCCCTTAATTGCTGACGTAGATTTTCATACTGTTGTTCCCTTTCAGAAACCTGATCACCATACTGTTTGAAAGCATTATCCAACTGAGATTCTTGTGTATCATTTTCCACTTTTAATGCATCTATTCGCCTTGTTAAAGCTGCTATCTCCTGCTCTTTTTGAGCAAACTTTTGCCTCCTTTCCGCAAGAGTAGAAGAATCAACATATTGTATTTCACTTAATAAATTATAAGAACGGGAAATAAGATCACATATTGTTTTTGCTTTTACTGGAGGATCAGAAATATTTTCTTCTTCACAGAAGCTAAGGTCAGGTGTATCTACATTTTCTGTATCCTGTTGATCATCAGAACTCGCTTCAGGATGAGTAAATGCCAGTTTGTTCGTATCAACCCATTCAGAAAAGTGTGACACAAATTGCTGAAAATCTCCTCCATAATCTCTATTAAGTGATTCTTTAAATTCATTTAATTTCTCTTGGGCCTGCTCCCACTTTCTTTGAGCACCCATAGCATGAAAACGAATAATTTCTTGAAGCTGTTGTTCTTTTTCTCTTTGTTGAACGGAAATACTTTCTGAAAGTTGTTCCATTTCCTTCCTTAGCTCTTCTAATATATTAAAACGTCTTGTGTGTTCTGTGTTATAGCTGATTGTTTGCGTATCCACCTTTGCTCTTAAGTCTTTAATAGCTATTTCCTTATCAGCTCTTTCTGCTTTTTGCTCTGTAATCTGATCTTTTCTATGTAATAAATCATCTTCACATTCTTGTGTTTCACATTCTATTTGTATATCTTGATTATATTGAGCAACTGCTTCATTAATCTCTTCCACTAACAATTTTAATTGTTCTTGTTGTGAACGAATATTCTCTTTTTGTTCTTCTATATTATCAGTCTGTTCCTTCACCCACTTTTGAAAAGTTTGAACCTGGTTATTATACTCTGTCAGCTTTGTATTCCAGTTTTCATCTGCATCCGCTCTCCATACTCTCAAGTCATCCTTAAATTGAATAATAGCATCATTAGCCAGATACCTTTTATTTTGATAAAATATCTTTGATTGATTTTCCGCTTCCTCCAAACCAGCTAACTCAAGTCCTTTTTGATTAATAATTTCTGCTTCCTGGTTAATCTGCCTCACAGCAAGAGCAATTTGCTTTTTTACTTCATTGTTTTGATTGATAGTTTGAATTGTTTTGTTTAACTGATCTTGATTTTGTACCTGTTTTTCTCTTTCACCTCTTAATTGAATAACTAAGGTGTTATACACATCTATATTTTTATTTAGCTCTGTCTGCATATCTCTTAGAGAATTAGGGATAGTATTTAACCTTGATAGCTCTTGAGCAAGTTGATCTTCAATTTCTTTATTTCTATTTTGATTAAAAATAGATATATGGCTTTCATATTGGGGCTTCCAGAGTGCCACTGTTTCCTTATACACATCGTTGAGGTAAGACTGCATGTAATGAGACACAATATCGTTAGTAAAATGGGCAAAGCAGGGTATAGTTGCAAAGCAAGCAGCTATTATTATAATAATATAACTTCTTTTAAGCATAATATTTTTTGCTTTCACGAGGTTAAAGTTTGCAAAATGATAAATAACTATTACCTATTTTAATCAAATAAGTCCCTTAAAAAATCATCAAAAAAATGACATAAAATGAGAGAATATTCAATGTTGTATTGCTATTGTGTAAAAAAATTATCCTCCTAATGGAATTCTATTTAAGGAAACCCATAATATATCTAATGAAATAGATTGACAAAAAAGATAATTATCTTAAAACAATTAAATATACTTATATATAAAAAAGGGTAAAAACATGAATAAAAAAATGGTGCCAATGTATTTAACTTTTTTTCGCATTGGCTTAGTATTACCGGTCATTTTATTAATTTTACATGGCAGTGCTTGTAGTTACTGGCTAGCAGCTATTTTGTGGCTCATAGCCGGTCTAACTGATGGATTAGATGGTTATATATCCCGTAAATGGTCCGCTCAAACTACAGCAGGAGCTTTATTGGATCCGGTGGCAGATAAAATCCTGACTTTATCTATTTTAATTCTCTTGTGTTACCTGCAAAAAATCGATCCATATTTGGTGATTTTATTAATGTCCAGAGATATTTATATAACCGGCTTGCGTTCTATCGCAGCAGAAAAAGGTTTAATCTTATACGCTAAGCCTTTAGCTAAGTGGAAAACAGCCTTACAAATTGCAGGGGTTTTTCTTATGTTAATTGGCACTCAAACACATGATTATGTAGAACAAGCCGGTTACGGCCTCTTGTGGTTTTGTGTGCTAATCAGTGCAATAACCGCTTGGGACTACACAAATGATTTTAGAAAAAAGTTTAAGTTTATTGAATTTTCCTCTTAACCATTTATCTTAATTTTTAAAATTGTATACTTAGATTTTAACAACTAAAACATTATGACAAATAAAGTTTTTCTTTCAGCTAAATGGAATAATCTCATCTTATTTAATTATCCTGTGGAGGATTCTTGTCTTAAACCCTATTTACCGGCAGGTTGTGAATTAGATTACTTTGAGAACAGTGCATTTGTTAGTTTAGTAGCCTTTCAGTTTTTAAATACCAAGGTATTTGGATTAAAATGGCCAGGGTTCACCAACTTTTTTGAAGTTAACTTAAGGTTCTATGTTAAGTTTAAAGATCAGCGAGCCGTTTGTTTTATTCGTGAATATGTTCTTTCCCGTATTATTGCTAGAGTGGCTCAAACGATCTACAATGAACCTTATAAGTGTGCATCTATTTCAGGTTTTATTAACAAAAATCAGAAGACTGTGTCTGCATCATATAAATTAAAATCTGATGATGGCTTTATGTTATTAAATGTTACTGCAAAAAATTTTCCTTATTTTCCTCCACCAACTTCTATGGAACACTTTTTTAAAGAACATGAGTTGGGAGTGGGAAAATCAAGAACAGGAGAAACTCTTTTATATGGAGTAGAACATCCTCATTGGAAAATTTATCCAATCATAGACACAAAAGTTGAAATAAATTGGGAAGCTCTATATGGATCTCAATTTAATTTTTTAAATCAACAAAAACCTCATTCTGTTGTCTTTGCTGAAGGCTCAAAAATCAAAGTCTTTAAAGC
>JANQSX010000245.1 GCA_028279085.1 Bdellovibrionales bacterium | reverse complement strand
TTCCCCTTTGTTATCTTGTTGATCTTTTTCGTCTTTTCCTTTTTTCTCTTTATTTTCTTCAGATGATTTCTCTTCTTTTTTATCTTCTTCTTTTTTTTCTGAAGAACCTTTTGAAGCATCATCTTTTTTATCTTTATCTTTCTTATCTTTATTTTTTTCCGAGGGAGCCTGGCTATTCATAGCTAAAAGTTCAATATTAGTTTTTACCTTTAAAGAGTCAGGATAAGGCCCCAGTGCTTGTTGATAAAAACCCAAAGCGGACTCCACTTCTCCTTCCTGGACGGAGGCCGCAGCAGAATTAAAGAAACTATAAAATAAAATTTTATTTTTATAATTTTGTTCCGTGTCTTCTCGCACCACCTCCGGTTCTACGATTTCATCTTCACTTGTCGATATATCACTGTTTACTTCCGATTGTTTGTGCGTCTTAAAACTTCCAGAAACCGCTCCGGCTTTTAATAAGTTTCTTGTTATCTCATATTCCTGAATCGCCTCATCCGATTTATTAAACAAAATATAATTCAAAGCCAGGTTCATACGATAAAAAGAAGAAAATGAATCTTTACTTAAGATTTGCAGCCATTTTTTTTCCGCTTTTTCATATTGTTTAATACTCATATATAAAATGGCCTGGTTATTACGATCAAAGAAAGGAATAAAAAATAAACCACTAATAATAATGAGCATCACACATAGAAAACACCAGTCAAAAGCATAAAATACTAATACTTTTTGTTTCATTTATTTTTTCTCCAGATAACTATGCCATATCTGTAATTGATTTTTCTTTTTTTCTCCTATTAAAAAATATAATGCACCTAAACAAAAAGCAATAATCGTGAAATATTGGTACCATTCCTTATAAATATTCTGGGATTGATAAGAGACTGTATCTTCTCCTATTTCCTGAATATCCGAATACACTTTTTCTATCGTATGTCCTCCCAGGGAGAACGGATAAAAAGCTCCTCCGGTTATACGAGCTATTTTTTTTAAAGTGTCTTCATTAAATCGGGAAACAACAGGATTTCCCTGGCGATCTTTTTTATAAGCTGTTTTCCGTCCTCGATTATCATACATGGGAATCATGCCCCCTTTTTTTGTTCCAAAGCCTAATGTAAAGATCCGTACTTTTTGATCAGCTAATTCCTTTGCTGTATTGAGCGCCTGCTGTTCATTGTCTTCTCCATCAGAGGCTACAACAAGAACACGAGGAGAAGGTGACGAAGGCGGTAAAGCACTTCCTCTTTTCATAGCTTGCCAGGCGGCCCGAAAAGCGCCACCAAAATCCGTACCTTGCATAATATGCGATCGAGGAGATAAAGCTTCTAAAAATAAAGTAAGTGCAGAGTGATCCAAAGTTAAAGGTGATATTAAAGTGGCTGCACCGGAAAAAGAAATAAGTCCCACCCTTTGACCGGAAAATAACTTAATAAGTCGAGTTAACTCTTTTTTCATTACGCTTAAGCGACTCAATCCATTCATATCCTCTACCAGCATACTTTTTGAAACATCAGCTAAAATCATCACTTCCGAACCTTTTATTTCTATATTTTCCCGCTCCTTTTCAGATTGAGGCCGAGCTAAAGCCAGAATTAAAAAAACAAACATTATCAATAAAATAAAATATCTTCCTATTTGCCTTTTTCTGGATATAAAACCAGTTGCCACTTTTAAACAAGAACCTTGAATATACGAGTGTAATAAACGATCATTGGCTCTTAACCGCATAACAAATAAAATAAAAAAAATCGGTACAAATATTAATAAGTATAAATATTCAGGATGTGCAAACAACAATTTCTACTCCTTATAGTTTTTTATTTTCTTATCGCCCACCTACACTAAATAACTCTCCAGAAAAAAGAAAAGTACAATAAAAGGGCTATTAAATACAATAAAGTGACTTTTTCCAAAAATCCGGGAAACAGCTCTTTATATTGCTTCCAATCCGTTAACTCCACAGTGCTTTTTTCCAGTTGACTTATTTCTGAAAAAATCATTTCCAGGGCTTTTGAATTATTAGCTCTAAAGTATTTTCCTCCTGTTTCATTTGCTATTTGTTTAAGCAGTTCTTCATTAATCTTTGTTTTTAAACTTTGATATATAATTCGTTTTTTTCCTCTAAAACCTCTTACTTCTCTTGGAATCTGTTTTATGCCGGCCGGTCCACCTACACCAATTGTATACACTTTAATTTTATAATCTTTAACGATATCCAAAGCCGTTTGAGGAGTAATAACCCCTACATTATCTTCTCCATCAGTTAGAAAAACCACCACTTTGCTTTTAGCTTTAGATTCTTTTAAACGAGCCACAGAGTTAGCCAAAGCCACCCCAATAGCCGTGCCTTTCTTTATATGAGGATCGTAATAACAGACTAGTAC
>JANQSX010000233.1 GCA_028279085.1 Bdellovibrionales bacterium | reverse complement strand
GTTCATTGACCCCTTCTGAGGATATTTGGTGTCTGATTCTGGCTATATGAGTGAGTACAAAAAGTCTATTATGAATTCCGTTATATAAAGTTTTCCATTCCTCAAGTTGCTTTTCTTTTTCTTCCGGATTTTCTATATGATCAAAATAGCGAGCGGAGAAAATATCCGGTAGTGCCAATAAAGTTTCTATTCCTTCTTCATAAGAGATTTCATTTTGATTGGAAAGAAGGCTTATCTTTTCCAAATCGGCAGAATTGTATGCAGCTTCTACATTAAAGGTTATAATAAATAACAGTAAACTAATTTTATGCTTCATTTTTTATTCTTTTCTATAATACATATGTAAAAATGAATATATATATAATAAATGAAAAATTTTGTATAAAATAAGAATAGTAATGTAAAAGTTATACTGTTTTTACAAGTGAGATTATCACAATTTTTAATTAGCTTTCTTTCTTGGAGGTTTTTTTTTATAAATAGGAACTCTGTCGGACCGTGGCGCAGCCAGGTAGCGCGCCACCTTGGGGTGGTGGAGGTCGCTGGTTCAAATCCAGTCGGTCCGACCATTGTGTTTTAAATTATTAAAATCACTGTATTTATTTATGGTACTTTGCGTGAATTACGGGATTTTACGGGAATTTTTTGAAAGAGTTTTTGTACTGATGTTTTTTTAAACTCTTTGATGAAAAAAAGGAAAATAACTTTTTACTAAATTAATTGTTTTGTTTTGGCCCCCAATTAAAAATACATTCTTGCATTGTTAATAGTAATTTCTAAATTCTATTCCTTTTCCACTTTAATGTTTTTCATTGATTGAAATATAATTTTAAATTTGCTTATTGTTTTTTAGGACTTTTAATGGCAGTGAAATATATGATACTATTATAATAAGGATATGATTCTTTATTTGAGGTGATAAAATGAAACCTACTCTAATAACAATGATATTATGTTTTTCCCTTCTTTCTTGTGTTAAACATAGTTGTGATATATTTTTCACTGATCTTCTAGGTGCTATAAAAGAGGGACAAGATTGTAACACGATAGCATCTTGTGGAGATGGTGGTGTAGATGAAAATTTATTAAAATTATGTCTAAAAGAGAAAGAAAAAATAAAAACTAATAATAAGTAGGTATATTTTTTCAAAACCTATTAAATTAAACTAATAAAATTTTTAAGGGCATATACGTCCCCGACAATCATAAAAAGGAGAAATAAAAGTTGGACTTCTCCTATCTTCCAAATCTATATGAAGGCTCAACAGTATTTCAATATCTTCTTTAGTGGGTTGATACACTTTATTCCGTATAAAAATATTATATTCATACATAAGAGGGTTAGACTGATTTGTGTGATGAGCTATTCCAACTGGGGGCAAAAGCAAAGAGCATTAAAGAGTAGCTGTGACAACCAAAGACATACTTTTATGCGAACCATTTGTAAATTCTTGCGTGATTTCAGCTTGTTTACCAAGAGTTGAAATCATCTGTGGTTTACCTAAAATAGTCTTTTTCCCTTTTTCCAGTTTTGCCACAACAAATTTCATAAATACTTCGTTTTTATTTTGAAGTGTTGGCGTTACTTCAATAAAGACACCATCCTCATTGTCCGAAGCTGAAGTTATACTTGCTGTTTTTCCTGAAATGGAAATAACTCTTGGCTTGGAAATCAGTTTTCCATCAATGCTTAACGACATATCTAAAGTGATTGTTTCTTTATCGGCCATAAACTCTGTGGCCGTAAACCCTGTGGCCGTGAATAAAAACAAAAATGCTGTCAAAAGAAATTTCATAGGCAAGCTCCTAGTTGATTTTCTGATTTATTCATTGTTATAGGATTTCAGTCTAATGTCAATTGAGGACCAAAACAAGGAGTGTCAAATATAAAAAATCCGACAAAATTCTTAAAAAGGATTACAGTTCAGTTGCAATAGCACGCCATCGCCTATGGCGGTGCCGGTAAAAGATCCAAGCGTAAAGACAAACAAAAGGAGTTAGAAATCCAGCCTCAATATCAAGCTCATCTGAATATAGAGTTTCATTTTCAGAAGCTTCAACACGAATTAAATGATCCCACTTGCGGACCAAAGGATCGAACTCGCGAGATTGTATTTCCAATTTATTATCATCAACCCTTTCAATTGTCAGTTGTCGTTTTCCGATAGGAATCCACTTAAAAATACGGATTTTACAAACATAAGTTACACCTTGCTCCCAACTGTCAGGGAATTTTCCATTCACAGGAAGTACAGTAGCAATTGGTTCAATGATTCTTAATAAGAGGCTTGGCTTTTTTACCTCCGAAAACACTTTCTCCGGACGGGCGGGTAATTGAGTTTGAAATTTCAATTTCATATCAGATAAATCCTATATAAAAAGTAATGGTCCTAAAAAAGCAAAGAAAAAACCACAAACCCAAAGAATAACTGAAAGAGCTACAGCTCTTATGGACCACTTTCTACTAACTGCGCAAGCCTTAGCTTGATCCGGGTCTATGGGACATGGAGCATAGCGATTAATATATAAAAGTCCACAACTAACTAAAATAAGAATTCCTGAAAACAAGAAAACTAAAATTTTGTTTTCCGAAAGCCACACTATCTGAGGAAATACACCAACTAAACCTGCAAATGCAGCCCCCATACCGATTGAAACAAGCAAGCTTGGTAAAGCACAACAAAAAACAGTTCCAAAGGAAGTAAATAATGAAA
>JANQSX010000208.1 GCA_028279085.1 Bdellovibrionales bacterium | reverse complement strand
GTACTATTTCCCTTCGCTTTATACAGATTCAATTGTGTATTATTTATATGTTTTCCGGATTGGCAAAGTTAAAAGGCAGTTCCTGGTGGGAAGGTACAGCGATATGGGAGGCTCTTTCTTTTTATGATTTTGCCTTGATTGATTTTTCTTTTCTATTATCCGTGCCTTTGGTAGCTGGTTTTTTGGTTATTTTTACTATTTTATTTGAAGTTTATTTTCCTATTTTAGTGTGGATTCCAAAAGTCAGGAAAGCATTGTTGCTGGCCGGCTTGTGTTTTCATGTAGGAATTGGCTTGTGTCTGAATATTCACTTCTTCTCCTTAGTTATGTTGTCTGCTTATATTTTATTTATTCCTCCAGGATCTTTAAGACGGATTTTAAGTAGGTTTTAAAATTTGTCAGTAACCATTATTTTTATAGAATCAGGCCTTAGGGCTAGTTAGTTTATTTTTTGAATGAGGTAATGTGTGTGAACAATTGTGTAAAAAATAAGAAAGAAATCCGTATTTTCACACAGAAAAACGCGCTTATTGCCTTTGATATTTTTTAATTTTGCATATTGTTATTTTTTGTATTTTCAGTAAAATATTAAGACTTATCGACAATGAAACAGATAGAAAGTGTTTGCAATGAATTGTAAGTATATCAGTAGCCGATTATTATTCCGGCACCTTAAATATATAAGTATTTTTTTATTTTGTAGTGTGGTTTTTTTACCTGCTTATGTACTTGCAGCTAATATGTGTGTTGGTACGGACAATAATCTTATGAAAGATATAAAAAGAATAGCTTGTGCTACATCAGATTTGCAAGAGGCTGTGCAAAAAGATGATCTTTTAAAGAAATTGGCTAATATAAATTTTTTTGCTAGTAACGATGATCCTAAAGATATTGTGAGAGGAGTGGAAGTTCTTACCGCCACTAATCAAGCTTTAAAAGATAGAGTAACTGATTTTCACGAAGAGCAAATAGACAGTGGAAAAATGCCATACACTGTTAGTGTTACCGCTTACCCGTCTGAGGTGAAAAGAGGCAGTTGTGCAAAAAAGTATAAAACTATTGATGTGGTGTCCGATAGTATGGATTACAGGGCTATTGAAGGAAAAACGCCTCGTTCATTTGAGGTTCGTTATGATCCGAAGGAGGAAGAGTTTTTTATGTGTGAAAACACGAATCTGTCCCGTAGTCAGAGAGAGCGAACTTACTGTGTTAATGTCAAAGCTTGTAAGAGAGCTTGTATTGGTATGGATGAGGATAGTTGTAAAGACGACTGTAATAGGGCTTTTAGAGAGTGTAAAGGTGCGCTTCTTGTTTCTTGTAGTTCTGCGGATAAAAAAGGGGCTGTTACAGCTGATAAAGCTAATGAAGAGTGTTTATCTCTTGATGATTACAGTGATTTATCAAAAGAGTTATTCCTTGGTGATGGCTGGTTTTCACACAGTAACCCCGCTTTAGAACAGAACTGTCCTGCTGGTTGTTCCTATTATACACAAACTGTTCAGAGAGTTTTTGAAAAAGATGAGGATGCGTGTTCGGATAATTATGTTATTGTGCATTGTGGACCTAAAAAAAAGGAATCCGAGTACAATCTAAATATAAGAGAAGTAAATAATTTATGTACCGATTTTAATTTTTCCGGTTGTACTGCGTATTAGGCTATTATCCATCCTTCCGGCCTTTGCCGGAATAACAATAAAATAAGTTAAAACAATTGACAGTATCTTACTTTGTTAAGATACTGAGTTTAAATTTAGGGAGGTATTTTATGAAGAATATCAGGAATATAGTTGTTTTTATTGCTGCCCTTTTTGTAATGGCTTCTTGTACTACTACACAGATACCTCAAAAATCAAACTTAACTCCAGGGGTGGTAAGTACAACAATAAAAAAAGGAGTTACTTCAAAAGTGGAAATTGTAAAAACAATAGGTTCACCAAATATCATTGCAAAAAATAGAGACGGCGAAGAAGTATGGACTTACAGTCGTCAGTCTTTTGATTCAGAATCCGGTGGATTTGGTGGTGGTTTGTTGTTTTTTGGTGGTGCAAAGGCTTTTTCTTCCGCTTCATCTAATAGTTTTGATTTAATTATTACTTTTAATAACCAGGATATTGTAAAAGATTATTCTGTCATCAGCTCTCAGTTTTAGTGGGATATTTTGAAATAATAATTTAAAGGAGGGGTATGTATGAAAATGTTAATAGTTCCTTTTTTATTTTTGTTAGCAGTGGTCGCGACAGGTTGTGCGACAGTACAACTATCTCCACAACAAAGAAGATCTTTACAAGTCAAACATTTTGAGCATTCATACAATAATGTATTTAGAGCATTTAAATCAGTTTTGCAGGATGAAGGGTATATAATTAAGAATCAGGATATGCAGGGGGGACTAATAGTTGCCCATGCTTCAAAAGCTTCCTCAACAGGCATGGTGGTGCTTGCTGCCATAGCAGGACAACAAAATTATCATACCGGTTCAACGTTTGAGGTTTCCGTCAACCTGGAGGAAGTGCGAAAAAATCATGTTGAATCTCGTGTTATTATTCAAAAGGTTGATGCTTACAGCATGGGTGGATCACGGGGGCGTGAAATTTTAGATCCTAAACTTTACAGGAATATTTACTCAAAAGTTATGGTTGAAGTAGCTAGGCGTAGCGCTCATAAAAAATAAATAGAGTTCGTTTTTTAATGATTAACATACAGTATTCAAAGAACCCGATTATTTTTCAAAACAGGGTTCAAAGTTAATTCTGTCGCTGTATGTATCTACAACCTGTTGGCAGGCGGGAGATAGTGTTTTTCTTTTGTGGATCGCTTCTGTTATTGCTCTAAGAAGGGGTGTTGAATGAGGATCCGGTATGACTTGTAAATTCTTTTGCACTGGTGGATAAAGTATGTCGGGAAAATCGTATTTTACACCATTACTGGATGAGAGAAGAGAGCATTGAGATAATGTTGGTTCTTCCTGGAAAACTTGATGAGTAATCAGATCAGCCATGTCCTCTTCTGTTCTAAATTGATCATTGTTGTGACCAAATCCCACATAAATTTTTGTTTTGGATTTATCAGTTGTTTTATATCGTTTATTAGCGCATCTTCTCAATTTCATATATTGCCTATAGCTTCTTCTACTAGGTTTCCTTGACTTACCAAGATCTTGTTTATATTGACCAAACCAATGACTGAGAGTATGAGCTAGTTCATGAGCTAAAGTTTGTTTTCCATGATCATGAAAATGACAACTGAAATTAGATATACCTACTGTGTTTGTCATGCGTTCAAAATAATCACCACTATCCGAGATTTTCATAAATGACGGACATAGAGAATGGCTATCTGTAAAACGCTCTCTATTTTGTATAAAATCAGCTATTGTATTGTCAGAATGTGCTGTCATGTGAGAGGCTTCTACTCTGATCTCATTTGTCAGTTGTTCTTCAATACCTTGTTCTGAAGGAAGCTCAAAATTAATAGTTCTCATATAACCTTTATAAGAGCGTCGTGTTGCAACACTATAGTTGGCAAAGGTTTTGCTTATAAATTGATCTATATATTGATTAAAGTTCTGCCTATATCGTTTTACTTGTTGTGCGTTTTGAGTGCTCATGTTGTAGACAGATTGACAGTGATTGAGTTGTTGGGTGAGGCGTTGTGCGTGGCCGCTTTCTGATGTACTCTCTTTTAAGTTCTGATGTAAAGAAGCTAATGCATCTAACACCCATTTTTTACAATCAGCATCTATACAGAAAAAAATGTCTTTACTTTTTTTAATTAAACGATCCAGGTTATCAGCAAAGGACAAACCATTTAGGTTTTTGCTTTTTAAGGCTTTACCTAGTTGAGCTATTGTTTGTCTTTCCTCTTTTGTGAATTTTGTTTTATTATTTTGGTAATCTTGTAAAAAATCCTGATATCGTTCTCTTAGTAAGTCTCTTTGCCTGTCAAGGGAAGGTGAAGACAATTGAAAAAGGGCCGCACTTACAGAAGTGGACATTATTTTGGCTTTATGTGCTCTATAGGAAGTATCACCGTTACGAGCTGTTTCTGAGGGATAATTATCAATATTGAAGGAGGTTATACCACTGCTTGTATTTGTAAAACCTGTGGACATTATTGCTGCTGAATTATCCATCATGATTTGCAGGGATAAGGCTTCAGCCAGTTCATCCCATTCCTGAGGGGTGATATTTGGTTCGGGGTTTAGCTTATCCTGGAGAAGCTTTAACGCACTCTTGTTGTACTCTCGTTCCTCTTGAAGAGCTTTTTCAATAGCAGGCTGGATAGTTTCACTAAAGCGTTTTGCTATTTCCGGATCTATATCTTCTTTATTAAAAGTGTCATTATTTAGTACATACATTAGGTTTTCTCTGGCAGGTCCGCAAAGATCAACGGCACATTGTTGAAGAAGTTCATTTTCCGGTTGTGGCCTCTGCTTTACTCCTGAAAATCGCAGACAGTGTTGGCATTGTTTGTCTTGGGGTTTTTGCTGATTGAACTGATTTATGTTTTCAAGGATTTCTTTTGTTGTCGGATGAATGTTTGTTTGTGGTTTTGCACCGGCTTCGTAAATAGAGGAAAGAAAAAAAAGAAAGAAAGACAAATAAATCACAAAATCTATTATATATAGACTCTTTTAAAAATAAGAATTTAAATTACACTATAGTCCTGAAAATTTTATCGAATTATTAAAAAAAAGCCGCTGTCTCTCATTTTTGAACAGCTTCTTTGTATTGTCTCTTATATTTTTTTATTTATTCATGGTTTAAGGATGGTTTTTTCAAATTTTTTCCTCTATAAAAAGGTGCAAAAAGGGATGTTTTATGTTCTCAAAAGTTTTTTATCTGACTGTCTTTGTTTTTTTACTTCATAGCTCTCCGGCCTTCTCTTTAGAAGGACAGGCTTCTCCGTTAGGAACATGTAAAAAGGCTTTTTATTCTTTATTTAATATTCGAAAGAACAGTAAAAAACCGGTGGTGGATTCTGTTACAACTGTTGATAATGTGGCCACCGAACCGGGAAAAAAAAGGGAAATTACAGAGCATGAACATAATACCAGTGAAGGAATAGAAGCGGAACTTAGGGAGTGGGGATCGAGGCCAATACAAAACAGATTGATTGAAGGGGAGTTAAAAATACCACAGAGGATCAGGGAAGAAAGAACACTTAAGGAGCAAGGCTTTAATTCGGAGTACATAAGAGGAATAGATGAGATGAATGAAATGATCGCTGTCGCTCAGCGATTAAGAGAGTTGGAGGTGAATCCTTACACAACTCATATTGATTATTTTGCGAATAAAATAAAAGAGCGTATTCGGTTTATGAAAGATGGGGCTGTAGATTTCCGGCAAAGAAGGAGATTAGAACTTTTGAGAGGATACGGAGAAACAGCTATAAAAGAACAAAGTGTTACCTATGAAAAATGGATACAGTTTAACGGGTTGTTAGCGGCAGCACTTAGTGGTGGTGCTATTAAAGTGGGCGCATCTCTTGAAAGTATTATAAGACAATTCCCTGGAATCATTCTATTACCAACAACAAAAGGAATAGTAGGGTTTATAACTATCAGTGAAGGAATAGAAGCGGATATTTATATTCTTGGTCTTAGTAATAAGCAGGAAAATAAATATGATGGCGTCTTTGGGGATTCTCTTAATCTTTTTAATCATGATCTATTTCATATTAGGAAAATCTTAGATGCAAAAAACAGAACTGATTATGCCTTTTATGAAAAAATGAGAAAAGTAAGGGAACAGATTAAAAATCTTTCTCCGGAGAAAAGAAAACAAATGGAATTTATTTATTGGTTTCTTGTTTATGAAAAAGCTGAAACTTTGCCGTCATACCCATTAATGATCAAATCTCATCTACTGGATGAAATGCCTTCTTTGTATATAAGAGATGGTAGAGAAGGGGTTGAAGAGGTTCCAAAAATGGTGGATGATTTTATGGAGGTTTATAGTTCCATATAAAAAATTATGTCTCTAATTTATAATTATTTTGGTCCCCAATTGACTATATGTAAATGTCCATTGCTCAATTCAGGATCAAACTCAAAATTTCAGACAAACAATTTGCGATAGGGCGGACTCTCCCTAAGAAAACAACTTATTTCAACTTTTTGTAATCGTCATGTAGGGCTTATTCAAAACTCCATGTTCCTGATGTAATTGTCCTGCCACAGGGGATCCAGGCTTGAGTGCCGTAAATTTCAGTAGTGTCACCGGATATTTTTACATCGCAACCCACACCGACCATGGAAACTGTAACCTGTCCGGAAATTTCAGCATTGTCAGTGACATGAGCGTGATCAATTTGTACTTGACCGGAGATATGGGATGAACCATCAACTATAGTATATCCACTGACTGTCACATCATCTTTGATTGTAGCTTTGTCACACACCTCCACACTTTCTTCTAAGACAACTGTTTCAGCAACCGTCGCTGTATCAGCGACAAAGCCGCCTCCGTTAGGGTGGTAATGACCTTTGGCTCCATTACAGGGAGCTTGTTCTGTGAACTGATGGTGCATGCGGCTTGTGGTGGTTTCCGACCCGGCTAATGTTGTTATCTCAGTTATAACACCTAGTACTTTATATTTAATTGTTTGATTGGCATAGACAGTACTTGTAAACAAAATACTGATACTAAAAATTAAAACTTTAAAGCTTTGGTTCATGACACCTCCTGGACAGTTATGGTTTTTTCATTTTCTGCTTTTATCTAAATTTTTCTATCTTCATGTTTTTTGATATTCTACAGTAGCAGTATATCAATAGTATGGTGAATGTTAAGTCTGTCGATCAAGCTGGGTTAATTTTGCTCATTTCTCAGCCTTTTTCTATACTATTGTAGAATTTTTTTCCATAAAACAAGCCTTTAATTATCTACCAGCCCGTGCCTTTATCTTCACAATTTGAAGGTATCAGTTTCTAAGCACTTTTAGTGTTGTTGATTTAAAAACTTTATTTCGTTTTATAAATTTCTTTTCGGTGGCCAATTTTAACAATGAGAATCACTTTTGTTTCTATTTTAAAGATAACCCTATAATGCCCTATTCTCATCCGGCGGCAGCCTTTTAAGCTATAGCGCAAAGGCTTACCGAAACGGATAGGGTTTTGTATCAAACGCTCTTCTATAGCTTTTTGGATTCTTCTTTTTTCTACTTTTGGTAGCTTTGGAATATCATCTTTAATAACAGATTCCAGATATTCAACTTTATACACTACTTCCAAGCCTTGTCATGGGAGACTCGTTTTTGTTTTTGGGATAAACGCTCATCAGCCAGTTTAGAAAAATAAATGTCTTCTTGTAATTCTAAAGCTTGCTGAATGAGATTTAAACTGACAGTGGAGATTTTCTGTTGTGTTTTTCCAGATAGTATTTGTAAAACGGAATAAGTTTTATCATCGACTGTTAGGTTTATTCTTTTTTTAACGGACGGCATTTCATTTCTCCTTAATTTATTTTAAATGGAGAGTAACTCAAGAGTAACTTATTGTCAATATTGGTTATTAGCTCCCCACATTTTTATATAAAAATTCCTTCAATTTCATGTACTTAGAATATCAGCAGACAGGACGCAAGGGATGGGTTTCAAAAGTCAAAAATAACTGAACTGTTTAACAAAAAACCACTTTTGCTTCCCGCCAGTAACCGCTTTTTCCCGCTCCTAACCAGAGTATACCGTAAAATTCCCGTAAAGATTTATTTATAATAATTGACAAAATAATAGATACATCTATTAAAATGATAGACGTATCTATTATTTCATTATATTATATTAATATGAAAATTATTAAATTACCTTTTGTAAAAACACTGAAATCTAATTTGTCTATTGGTAATCTAATCCAAGTCATACAAGGGCCAAGGCAGGTCGGAAAAACAACAGGGGTGATCCATTTTTTAAAATCACAAAAAAAGCCTTATCATTATATTTCAGCGGATGGTGTTTTGGAAAATGAATTCTCTTGGATATTAAGTGAATGGCAAAAAGCTTGTGATAAAAAAGTCACTTATTTTGTTATTGATGAAATTCAAAAAATAAGAAATTGGTCAGAGATCATAAAAAAAATCTGGGATGAAAAATCCAGATCTTCAAAGTATAAAACAATAAGATTTATTTTATTAGGATCAAGTTCTCTTAAAATTCAAAAAGGACTCACAGAAAGCTTAACGGGTCGTTATCAAGTTATTAATGTTCCTCATTGGAATTTTTTAGAAACAAAAAAACTCATCCCTATTTCTCTCGAAAAATTTTTAGAAGTGGGAGGTTATCCTGGCTCTTACCAATTTATCAAGAAGAAGGAAGTATTTGAGAACTTTATAAAAAGGTCTATTATTGAACCTGTTATTAATATGGATATTCTTCCTTTTTCTCACATTCAAAAACCATCCTTATTTAAACAGGTTTTCAATATTTTGTGTAACTACCCCGCTCAGGAGATAAGCTATACAAAACTCTTAGGGCAGCTTCAAAGCAAGGGTAATACAGATCTTATAAAAACCTATATCTCTTTTTACGAGAAAGCTTTTTTATTTAAATCTTTAGAGAAATTCTCATCTAAAGCTATAAAAATAAAATCCAGTTCCCCCAAATTTATACCTCTTTGCCCTTGTTTTTCCTTATTTAGTCACCAGGGCAATATAACCTCTCGTGTTTTTGAAGCTACAGTGGGGGCACAGCTTTTACGTCTTCCTGGTGAGCTTTATTATTGGAGAGACAGGAACAAAGAAGTCGATTTTATCTTTTACTTTAAAAATAAGATTTACGGGATTGAAGTGAAATTTGGAAAGAGAAAAATAGTATCAGGGATGGAAGCTTTTTTAAATAAATTCAAGAAGGCCCACCCTGTTTTTATTGATAGGAATAATTATGAAAAATTTTTGTCTAACACAGAAAATTTTTTATTGGACCGATAACTGACTTTTATTGTTTTAACTTTAACCATAAAACACGCTATTTACATCAATTCTCTGACCTCTGTTTACAGGGAGGAACAATCTGTTCTTTCCTCTTTCGGATATGTTATTTTTATAAAAATTCCTTCAATTTCATGTACTTAGAATATCAGCGGACAGGACGCAAGGGATGGGTTTCAAAAGTCAAAAATAACTGAACCGTTCAACAAAAAACCATTCTTGCTTCCGGTTGCTAACCGCTTCTTCCCTCTCCTAACCGGAGTATCCCGTAATTTTCCCGTAAAGATTTGTCGTATTTTTTCGGCCCGAACTCTTCTTCTCATAGAATCTCTAATTTTTATATTTTTTCTTGTATTCGTCAAAATGTCGAGTATAATAAAAAATATGAAAACAGGAAGTATTACATTAGGTCCTTTAGAGACGCAGTTTTTTGCATGGACTCAATTGGAAAATAAAGAACAAGTTAAAACAGGAGACTTTGCGAGAGTAAAAGGTCTTTCTGCCAAACAGGAAGCGGATTTACTTTATAATTTGTCTTCCAGTGGAATCATTGTAAAACTCTGGCGAGGTCTCTATCTGGTGCCTCCAAGAATCCCTTTAGGTGGTAGTTGGTCTCCTTCTCCTTATCTAGTAATTAGTAAGTATATGAGAAACTTGGATGCAAAATTTCAGATAAGTGGACCAGCCATATTTAACTTGTATGGATATTCTGATCAAGTATCTGCCTGGTTTACTGTGTATAATAACAAAGTCTCTAAAAAACTGTATATACTTCAGTATCATTTGGATTTTGTGAAAGTTATTGAAAATCGATTGGGTGATATGAAAGAACGAGCACCTTATGGAGTCAAAAAATCAGAACCGGCTTTAATTAGTTCCGCTGAACAAACCCTACTTGATGCTGTTTATGATTATAAAAAATATGGAACTTTACCTAAAGCTTATGATTGGATAGCTATTGCTGTACGAAATAAAAAAATCAGTCCAGAAAAGTTAGTGAATATAACCATTAAATACGGAAATACAATGAGTCAAAAAAGAATAGGTTGGGTACTGAATGAATTGGAAATTTCACAAAGGGTTATCAACCGATTAAAAAAGAAAATACCTAAAACAAAATTTTTAGTGCCACTTGACCCTAAAAATAATGTAGGGCCTATAAATAAAAAGTGGGGAGTGATTGAAAATGTCAACCTTTTATCATGAAAATGAAATACAATTTGTGGAAGCGATCAGAGAGACTGCTAAAAATTCAGGATTTTCTGAATCTTTAATAGAAAAGGATTATTATTGCTCGCTCATTCTTAAAGAGATTTTTCGGTCAAAGGATTGTTTTTTAATTTTCAAGGGAGGCACTCTTCTCAATAAGTGCCATGTTGGATTTTATAGGTTAAGTGAGGACCTGGATTTTTCTGTTTCAGATCCAGCCAAATTCTCCAGAAAGAAAAGAAGTTACTTAGCTCAAGTTTCTAAAAAATGTGTGAATGAAACTGTTAAAAATCTATCTCTAGTTTTTTCAAAGTCGTTTGAAGAACACAACGAGAGTCGTTTATATAGTGCTGAAATAGGATATCACTCTTTAATTGATGAAGACAAGAAAACAATTAAAGTAGAATTTGGAATTCATGAAAAAGTTTGGGAAAGAGAGACTTTAAAGGCAAAAACTCTCCTTACAAATCCCATTTCACAAAAGCCTGTTCTGCCAGATTTTCATTTAGTAGGTTTAAGTCTTAAGGAAGCTTATAGTGAAAAGATTAGAGCGGCACTTTCCAGAGAAAAGCCAGCTATCAGAGATATTTTTGATATTCATTATGCTCTGAAAAGGCGTCTCATAGAAGAACCTCACGGATTTATAAAAATTCATGATATTGCTCCAATGGTTAAATATAAAATAAAAACTTTAAATCTAAAGATAGATCTATCTGATAAGCGAAAAGAAGCACTTTTGGATCAATTACAGACAGACTTAAAACCGGTACTACGCAAAAAGGACTTTGAAGAGTTTGATTTTGAACAAGCATGGAACTGGTTAAAAATTCTCGAGAAAGAAATTTCTAAATCGCTATAAAAAGTCTTTCTGCTGTTTAGATACAGAAGAAAGAACTTTTTTATCTCTTTAAGAGTAATCAATTTGTGGATTATGTTTTTGGCTTCTGTGTTTTTAATTTTTATTATTAATTGGCAATAAAATTTCCACCTGGAAGCGGCCTTCTATAAAATGTTACTGTTGTGAAATTGGAAAATTCAAATTTAATAGGTTTCAAACCTGCTTTTCTAACTAATCTTCTCATTTTTTTTACTCCAGTGCCTCTTCCATTAATATATTTAGCTTTTATCATAAGATCTGCAATTAACTGATTTCTAAAAACACTTTTCTTTCCAAATTCTGATCTTTTTAATTTTTTTGGCAGTACTCCAAAGTTATATATTTCAACTCTATCATCAAAAATTTCAACTGTTACAGAGGTGCTTTCAAATATGTAATTTCTATGAGTTACGGCATTAAGCAAAGCTTCCCGTAAAGCTTCTTCTGGTATTTCCAAAACTTCCTCCCGACGCAATTGCCCTTTGGGAAATTTATACTCCAAGCGCAAATTCCGTTTTAAGAAATGCATTGAGTATTCAACATTACTTATTATATCTTCATTGAAAATTTTTCTATCAATTATATCATGAGATTTGTCTGTTCCCTTAAAAAGAGCACAAGATGTTTCTGTATGCAAAAATATCCTTTCTAAATTTTTAGAGAAGAATAATGCTCCTGCATTATTGAGAATAATTTTTGAGCCTTGTCTTTTTGCTACTTCTAAGTTTTCCAATATCTGAGTGTAATTTCTCTTGCTGTATTTGGTTCCAGTCCTGTCCATAAAGGAAAACAGTTTTTTCTTATCAAAGTCTTTTTTGAAATTAAACTGTTTGCAGGAAACTGTATCAAAACTTAAAAGATCTTCTGTCTCCATAAATTCTCTTATTTCTCTTGTTCTCAATTCCCGAGAAGTAGAGCCTGATCTAATATAAAAATTTGAAGTACCACAATGAGGTTTATCTTCGCTCTCTTTAACTTCTATTATTAAAATTTTTTCTTTTTTTATTTCTTGAAATGAAACAGGAATTTTAGGGTCACAGTTTTTGGCAATGTTTTCTATCTTGCGTTTTAGTTTATTTGTTATATTTACACCTTTTATTTTGCCTTCATCTGTGACTCCAATGTAAATTCGTCCTCCGGGGGCATTAGCAAAAGCAACTATCTCTCTATCAAGATTGTTATCTACTGTTTCTTTAAACTCAGTTTTGTAGTCTTCCCCTTTTTTGAGGACAGATTGAAGGTTTTTTAAAGGAGTAGGTTTTTTCATTCTTAGCCTTTTATATTGTAGGGTTTCTTTTCTATAAAGCAAGGGACTTAACCAGAACAAAACAATATGGTATTTTTAGATTCAGAGATGATATAGAAAACTCCTTTCTCTTTAATAGGTAGTCGTTTCCGATGTAATCAGCCTATCTTGTTTTAAAACCGCTTCAGGAAAATCCCGTAGGAATATTTAATAAAATATCCTATAATATCAAATACTTATGAAATGGTCGGGGAGACAGGACGCAGGGGAAGGGTTTCAAAAGTCAAAAATAACGGAACCGTTCAACAAAAAACCACTCTTACTTCCCGTTGCTAACCGCTTCTGCCCTTTCCTAACCAGAACATCCCGTAAATTTCCTGTAAAGATTTTATAAAAAATTAAGAAGTTGTGCAGCTTGACCATTGTACTCTAAGGTGGTTGTTAGCAGTAACTTCCCCCGTTTTGGACAGATCTGCAATACAATTGCATATCTGTCCATTTTCCTGTATCCTTATTAGGAAATGACTTATATACCAAGACTTCTTGTAAAAGAACTGAAAAGATCGGCTAAAGAATACCCTGTTACGGCCATCTTAGGCCCCAGACAATCCGGGAAAACCACTTTGGCTAAAAAGGCTTTTCCAAAGAAAAAGTATATATCTATGGAGGATCTGGACAACAGGGAATTTTGTTTGCAAGACCCAAAAGGTTTTTTGAAAACCTACAGTTCAGGCACAATCATTGATGAAGTTCAAAGAACTCCCCATCTCTTATCCTATATACAAACAAAGGTGGATAGAGATCGAAGAAAAGGGCAATTTATTTTAACAGGGTCCAACCAGTTTTTACTGGAAGAAAAACTCACTCAATCCTTGGCAGGTAGAGTTTCTTTACTGCGTTTGCTCCCCTTATCTATGAAAGAGTTAAGTTCTTGCAAGGAGTTGAAAAATCTGTATCGTCTTATTTTCAAGGGTTTTTATCCTCAACTGCATACAGAAGATATAAAAACAAGTCACTGGTTTGATAACTACATAGACACCTATGTTAATAAGGATGTCAGGCTCATTAAAAATATCAGTAACCTGGGACAATTTAATACTTTTTTAAAGATGCTGGCGGGCAGAGTTGGACAGCTTGTTAACTTTCAATCTTTGGCTAATGACTGTGGTCTTTCTCAAAATACAGCCAAATCCTGGCTCTCTCTTTTAGAAAGCAGCTTCATTATTAAAAAGCTGCCGCCCTATTATAAAAATTTTAATAAAAGACTTATAAAGTCCCCAAAAATATTTTTTTATGATACAGGACTCCTTTGCCGTCTTCTTTCTATAAAAAAACCAGAAGAGATTAATACCCACTCCTTAAAAGGGTTTTTATTTGAAAATTTTATTTTTATGGAGTTAGAAAAACATTTTTTTAACCTTGGAGAAAAGTCCTCAATTTACTTTTGGAGAGATAAGAGGGGTTTTGAGATTGACTTTTTAATTGAAGGTAAAGTTTTAAAAGTTATAGAGGCAAAATCAGGTCGGACATTATCTCAGGATTTTTTTAAAAATATAAATTACTTTAACAAAATTACGAATGAAAAAATAAAGTCTTACTTGATTTACTCTGGGAGAGAAAGGCAAATCCGAAAAGAGACAAATGTTCTTTCATGGAGGGATATAGGACAGATATTAACCAAAACTTGATGAGTTGAAACAGGAAGAGTATATATGGATGTTACAACGAGAAAAATATTTTTTAAATGGGTGTAATAGTGCTCTTTTTAATGTAATTTTTGTGTCCGCACTTGATGAACAAAATATAGAGGATTACAGAATACGGTTTTTCAAATATAAAAAATCTTATAATTTCAGATACTTATATCGGGGAGACAGGA